>JAQBVM010000379.1 GCA_027623095.1 Verrucomicrobiota bacterium | reverse complement strand
AAAGGCAGCCCGCCCCTCCGCTGGAAGTGGAGCTGCGCGATGCCGTTGGCGGCGCCTCAGACACCGTGTGGAAAGCGAAGATCGTGCGGACCGAAGGCACGCTGGATGAAAGCTCGCTGGAACTCTTCGCCGTCGCCCGGGTGGACGATCCGTTCGGATTGGCATCCGGACACCCGCCCCTGCGGATCGGCCAACCGGTGACCGCGCGCATCGCCGGCCGGGTGTTGACCAATGTGGTGGCGTTGCCCCGCATGGCGGTGCGGCAACTTGACCAGATCATTCTCATCGACAAGCAGGACCTCACCTTGACGCCCAAGACCATTGTCCCGATCTGGGCTGACGAGGAACATATCGTCGTGCGTGATCCGGCGATCCATGAAGGAGTCTTGCTTTCGACGACTCAACTCGTTTACGCGCCGGCCCGCTCCAAGGTGGAAATCATCCCGGACATCCTCGACGCCCCGGCGTTGGGAACGAACACCCTGGCCGAGGCCACGCCCGGCGTGAAACCCCGTGACGCAAAAGCGAAACCCTGAAACGGACTGACCCATGATCCGCTGGTTCGCCCACAATAGCATCGCCGCCAACTTCCTGATGGTCGCGATTCTCATCGGCGGTCTTTACTCGGCGTTGTATCGCATCACCCTGGAAGTGACGCCGGCCCTGAGCTGGGACACCGTCATGATCGAGATGCCCTACCGCGGCGGCACCGCCAAGGACGTCGAACGCGCAATCCTCATCCCGGTCGAGGAGGCCCTGGAGGGCGTCCATGGCATCCGGCAGTTCAACTCGGATGGGATGCGCGGCCTGGCGCGGTTTTATCTTCAGCTCGAAAAGGGGGTGGATGCCCAGAAGGTGATGAACGAGGTGAAGAGTCGCGTGGATGCGATCACGACTTTCCCTTCGGAGACAGAGCGGCCGCGCGTCTTCATTCCGGAGTCGGGGAATTACATTCCGGTGCTCAGGGTGGCGATCACCGGCAACCTCAGCGTCCACGAACTGCGCAAGGTGGCGCGGCGCGTGCAGGAAGACCTGTTGGAGATGAAGGGCATCAGCCGCGCGGGGCTCGAGGGAGCCCGCCGCCTTGAGATCGCCGTCGAGGCCCGGGCCGACCGCCTTCTGGCCTACAACCTGAGCTTCCAAGACCTCGCCGATGCCATCCGCCGCTTCTCCATCGACCTGCCGGCCGGCAGCATCGACAGCGAGAGCGGCACCTTGATCGTGCGCACCCGCGGCCAGGCTTACACCGAGGCCGAGTTTGCCAGGATCCCCATCCGCGCCGCCAACGGCGCCGAAGTGCTGCTGGGAGATGTGGCGCGCGTCATTGATGACTTCGAGGAAGGCGACCGGCGGGTGGAGTTCAACGGCAAGCCGGCAATGGTCGTTCAGGTGATGCGCACCGGCAAGGAGAGTGCGATCGACATCTCGGACAAGGTGCAGGAGTACGTGCGCACGGCTGGGATTCGATTCCCCGAAGGCATCAGCCTCCACGTGTGGAACGACGAGTCCTACGCGATCCGCGACCGCATCAGCACGCTGACCTCCAACATGCTCCAGGGCGCCTTGCTGGTCATGCTGCTGCTCGGGCTGTTCCTGCGGCCGATGCTGGCCTTCTGGATCATCGTGGGTATTCCGGTGGCTTTCGCCGGAGCCCTACTGGTGATGCCGTGGCTGGGCGTCACCCTCAACATCATGAGCCTGTTCGGGTTCATCCTCGTCCTCGGCATGGTGGTGGATGACGCCATCGTCACCGGCGAAAACGTCTATGCCAAGATCCAAGCCGGCGTCAACCCGCTCGAGGCGGCGGTCGACGGTACCAAGGAAATCGCCGTCCCGGTCACCTTTGGCGTGCTGACCACGGTCCTGGCCTTCATGCCGATGTTCTTCTTCGACGGCACCTGGGGCGACTACGCCCAGCAGATCCCGCCCATCGTGGTGCCGGTGCTGCTGTTCTCCCTGGTGGAGTCCAAGCTGATCCTGCCGACGCATCTCAAGCACCTCAGGATTCGGATTGCCACGAACGCCTTCGACCGATTCCAGGGAAGAATTGCCGCCGGGCTGGAACGGTTCGTCCAACGGGTCTATCAACCCCTGCTCAACTGGGCCCTGGCGCACCGGCTGACCGTGATCTGTGCGTTTCTTGCCATGGCGCTCACGATGGCCGGCTACATCGCCGGTGGCCGTATGAAGTTCGTTTCGTTTCCATCCGTGGACACCATGCGCATCTACGCGATCCTGGACCTGCCCAACGACGCCACGCTCGAAACCTCCGCCCGCTACCTGGAAACTATGAAGGCCGCCACCGAACAGCTCCGGCGGGAGTTCGTTGACCCCGGCACGGGCCGCTCGCTCATCAAAGACGTCTGCGCGGTCGCGGGCGCCTGGGGATGGGGCGGGCATTTCGACAAGTCGCGGGCCTCGATCATGTTCGAGATTCTCGACCCGGGCCTGCGCAGCGAGCCGGGCCCCCGCAACAGCACGATCGGGAACCGCTGGCTGGAGTTGATCGGGCCGATTCCCGAGGCCGAGACCTTCCGCGTCGTCCCCGAACAGTCGCTTGAGGCGGGGAGGGAATACGCTGACGAAAGCCTGCACCTGGAACTGCGCGGCCCCACCTCTCCGACGAAGGCGGCAATCGCCGAACAGATCAAGACCTTGCTGGAGAGCCAGCCCGGCATCAAAACGGCCTGGGCCCGGGTGAACTACGGACAAGATGAACTGGAACTCTCACTGAATCCGCGCGCCGCCGAACTCGGGCTCAACCAGGCGCTGCTCGCCCGGCAAGTCCGACAGGCCTTCTACGGTGAAGAAGCCCAGCGGGTGCAACGGGGCGTGGATGACATCCGGGTCATGGTCCGACTCCCCAAGGCGGACCGCGAGACCCTGCACACCCTCGACCAGATGAAGATCCGCACCCCGCGCGGCGCCGAGGTGCCGCTGGCCACCGTCGCCGAGATCAAGTTCACCAAAGCTCCCTCGTTCGTGGAGCGGAACGATCGGGCTGAGATCCTCCGTTGCGGTGGGCAACCGTTCGATGAAACCGTGGACGTCCTCCGTATTGCGCGCGAACTGACACCCCAGCTCAACGAACTCTGCCGGCAGGGAGATGGGATCTCATTCGAGTTCAAGGGCGTCGTCGCTGAGTCGGAAGCTTCGCGGAAGCGGACCCTGCTCGGATCCGCGGCGCTGCTGCTGGCGCTCTATGCGCTGCTCGCCATCCCATTCAAGTCGCTCCTTCAGCCGATCTTTGTCATGCTGGCCATTCCCTTCGGCGTCATCGGCGCATTGCTCGGTCACATCCTTCTGGGCGTGACCCCATCGTATCTTTCGGTGTTCGGCATGCTGGCGCTGACCGGCGTGGCGGTGAACGATTCCATTGTGTTGATGGACTACATCAACCAGCGTCGGGCCGCAGGGAAAACCCTGCGCGAAGCCGTTTTGGAAGCGGGCGCCCGGCGGTTCCGTCCCATCCTGCTCACTGCGGGAACCACCTTCGCGGGCCTCGCGCCGCTGATGGTGGCCAAATCTCTCCAGGCGCAATTCCTCGTCCCGATGGCGATCTCGTTGGGCTGTGGCGTTCTGTTCGGCACCATGATCACGCTGTTTCTCGTGCCTTGCGTGCTGCTGATAGCGGATGATCTTGGCCGGCAGTGGCGCCGGTTTGCACAGTGATTCCTCCGCCCCTTTCAGCCGGTGCCCGCGATGGCTGCGGCCCGCCCGGACAGTCCGGCGTGAAACTCCGCGACGTAAAATCGCGGCCCTGAAGCGGACTGACCGATGATTCGCTGGTTCGCCCATAATCACATCGCCGCCCGCCGTACACGGCCGTCCGCGCTTGCCACGAGAAATGGCAACGGACTACGCTCGCCAGCATGACACTCCGCCTCCTCCATCTTCTGGCCGGCCTGGCGCTGGTCGGCACCGCTCTCGCCGACGAGCCCAAGAACCACGACTTCGACGTGATTCGCGACGAGGCTGGCGTGCCGCCCTATCAACTGCCACCCATCTTGGTTTCATCCGAAGGCAAGGCGACGCGGAAGGAGGTGCGGATCAAGTTCGAGAACGCGAAGGGTTCGGCGGAGATGCAGATTCTCGTGTTCACCCCGAACGGCCTTGGCAAACCCGCCCCGGCGTTCCTGTTGCACAGCTTCGCCGGCACAAAGGACGACGGACACGATGCGCATCCCGACAAGCCCGGCTTCACCCGCAACGGCCTGCCGCTCGGCGAGTTCTTCGCGCGGGGATTCGGGTTCGTCGTCGTGCCGCAGAGTGATTTGGTCCGGCACAACGAAGTCGAGTTTCTCAAGGGCGTTCACCCGCTGTTCTACCGCGCCGGGCAAAGTTTCCCGAAAGCCAACGAGTGGGGCTGCATCTCCGCCGTGGCGTGGGGGGCCTCCCGGGCGATGGACTATCTGGAAACCGACCAGGACATCGACGCGAAGCGCATCGCCATCATGGGTCATTCCAAGATGGGCAAGGCGACGCTCTGGACGGCGGCGCAGGACCAACGATTCGCACTCGCCATTTCCGCCCAGTCTGGCTGCGCCGGAGCGGCCCTGTGGAAGCGGAACTTCGGCGAGAATATGGAGAAGATGGTGACGCGGTTCCCCTACTGGCTCTGTCGAAATGCGTGGAAGTTTGTGCGCAACGAGGACGATCTGCCGGTGGATCAGCACATGTAATCAACGATTCGTACCAGCCCCCTACTCCCGACGTCGGATCCGACGCCGCGCACAAGCCCTCTGGGCGCTCGAAGTTCCTTCCTTCCTCCTCGATGCGCCGGAAGCGGGACAGGGCGAAGGTTTCCACCCGCCCTTTGGCCGGGTTGTGCGCCAGAACGTACCAGTTCCCGTGGTAGGCCAACAAATGAAGGGGGTGCAGCTCGTAGCCTGAGATCCGGCCGGTGAAGGTCTGGTAGTCCGCCCGGAAGGCCTCGCGGCGCTCCAGGAAGCCGACCACCTGCGCCCAGATGCCGGGATCGACCTCGACGCGATCCTCGGCCAGCACGCTGACCTGTTCGCTCAGCCATTCGGGCTCCACGCTGATTTCCCCCTCCAGCGACTCGGCGATCTTGCCCAGCACCGAGCCCATTTCCATGTCCAGCGGCGTGGCTTCGAAGGCGGCCAGGAGCTTGCGTGCCAGCGCGAAGCCGAACGCCTCCTTGCGGCTGATGCGCACGGGCGGCAGCCGGTAGCGTTCGTCGGTGAGCCGGTAGCCGTGGGCCTTGGCGTCGTATTCGATGGGAGCCCGCTCCTCGTCGCGCAGGAAGTCGAGGTCGCGCGCCAGCGTGCGCGGGCTGACCTCCAGCTCGCGACGGAAGTCGCCCCGGTTGGGCAAATAGCCCCCTTCGGAGCCCTCGCGCACCATGTCCACGATGCGCTTGATGCGGTAGTACTGGGGGCGGGAGGCGGGCAGCATGGAGGCCGGAGGCCAGATCTGATGCCTCCGGCCTCCGGCCTCCAGCCTCCAGCCTCCAGCCTGATTCTGCCGACCCGTTGCTCTGCCCCCACTGCCAACACGAAATGCGCATCGTGGCCCTCATCGACCAGACCGAGGTCATCGAGCGCATCCTGCGCCACATCGGGCTGTGGGAGGCCGGCGTGCGGGTGGAGTCCGCTCGCGACCCGCCGGAGCCCGACGAGACGACCATCGAGCCCTGGCTTGACCTGTCTGCGCCTGCCTGCCGCGCCCAACGCGGCGCAGGCAGGTGCGACGCACAGGCAGGCGATCCATTCCCCGACTACGACCACGAACCGGTGTTCACGCAGAACTGAGAGCCCCGGCAGCGCCGAGGTGCGCCCCGAAAGCCCGCCTTCTCTCCCATTTCCACCCCCTCCGGCCGGCGACGTCCGGTTTTCCGGGGTACGGGGCATGCCCCGTACCCCGGAGA
>JAQBVM010000378.1 GCA_027623095.1 Verrucomicrobiota bacterium | reverse complement strand
CCGCGCTCCTCTCCTCAATCCGAAGAAGAAGAAGCGGTTCGGGCGTGTCCTCATTCGGAGATGCACCCGCCTGGCGCTCGCTCGAACCATCCGGCTTGACGCATGAACGCGTCGATGACACAGATATGCCTTATGAAAACGCTCCCCGCTTTGTTCGCAATCGCTTTCTCCAGCAGTCTCTTGGCCGCCGAAAAAGAGTTTTGGCTGGACACATTTAAGACAATCCAGTTGACGGATCAGTTTTGGGCCGAGGGCGCGCACTTTGGCGATTTCAACCGGGACGGAATCAATGACATTGTCAGCGGTCCATTCTGGTACCAAGGACCGGGATTTGAGAAGCGGCACGAGTATGCTCCGGCGACACAAACGTTTAAGCGAAAACGAAAGGACGGGACCGAGGAAACAATCCCGGGTTACGAGGGCCTTCTCGGAGTGAACAATACTTACTCGGAGAATTTCTTGGCTTATACCTACGATCTTAATCACGACGGATGGCTGGACATTCTGATTCTTGGCTTTCCCGGAAAAGAATCATCCTGGTTCGAAAACCCAAAGGGCGCAGAGCGTCACTGGACCCGTCATGTGATATTCGATGTCACCGACAACGAATCTCCGACATTCGCGGACCTGACGGGAGATGGGAAACCGGAAATGATCTGCCAAACATCCCGAGCGATTGATGCTCGATCGCGCATTGGCCAGATCGGATATGCCACTCCGGATTGGAATGCGCCGGAAAAGCCGTGGAAGTTTCATCCAATCACTCCGGAGAATCCGAAGTGGCAGCGTTTCACTCACGGCATCGGCTTTGGCGACGTAAATGGCGACGGCAGGAACGATATTCTGGAGAAGGACGGTTGGTGGGAACAGCCAAGCTCCCTGGCGGGCGACCCGCAGTGGAAGGAGCATCCGTTTCCTTTCGCAGCCAAAAACGGCAGTTCTCAAATGTTTGCCTATGACGTTGACGGAGACGGTGACAACGACGTGATTACATGTCTGGCGGCGCACGGGTACGGACTGGCTTGGTACGAAAACATAAAGGAAAATGGGGAGATCACGTTTAAGGCGCATGTCATTATGGGAGCGCAGCCCCAGGACAACAAATACGGTGTGAAATTTTCTCAACTGCACGCCGTGGATCTGATCGACATGGACGGAGACGGCCTTAAAGACATTGTCACCGGAAAACGAATCTGGGCGCACGGACCGACCGGGGACGAAGAACCGGGAGCGGCGCCCGTTCTCTATTGGTTCAAGCTGACCCGCGGTTCCGATGGGAGCGTCGATTACATTCCCTACCAAATCGACGACAACTCGGGAATCGGAACGCAGGTAGTGGCGGCGGATGTTACCGGGGACGGTCTTCCAGATGTCGTGGTGGGAAACAAGAAGGGGGTTTTTGTTTCTGTGCATTCGAAGAAGAAAGTATCTGAACAAGAGTGGAAGCAGGCTCAACCCAAACCGATGGGCGGCGCGAGATAGCGCGGACGAATGGAGTTTTTGGCACACAGATAAGAACAATCGAATCGGTTCCAGACCAACCAAACCTGCTTTGTTTATGAAGAGAAACTCCAATGCGATCTTAGGAATGTTCGTCTTCGTGGTTGTATTTACGTCGAATGTCCGTGGAGCCGAAACGGCTAAAGACGATGTGATGCCACAAATGGACTCCATTCGCTTTTCCGGACTCTCCGGCGAAGAAGCGGCAAGGGCGATTACAATGCCTCCTGGATTCAGGGCGACCCTGTTCGCGGCGGAACCGAATGTGATGCAACCCATCTCATTTGCAATCGATCATCGAGGCCGGTTGTGGGTCGCCGAAGCCTACGAATACCCTAGGCGGGCGCCGGAAGGCGAAGGGCGCGATCGGATTTTGATTCTGGAAGACACAGACGGGGACGGCGCTTTCGACAAGCGTACGGTATTTATGGAGCACCTCAATCTGATCAGCGGATTGGAGGTCGGATTCGGCGGCGTGTGGATTGGCGCGGCGCCGTATCTCATGTTTATTCCCGACCGAAACGGGGATGACGTTCCCGATAATCCTGGCGAGATTCTGCTTGATGGCTGGGATTTCACCGCGGACACACATGAGACGTTGAATACGTTCACGTGGGGTCCGGACGGCTGGCTTTACGGTTGCCATGGCGTCTTCTGTCCATCCAACGTTGGAAAACCGGGAACTCCCCGAGGCGAAAGGCAATGGGTCGATGCCGCCGTCTGGAGGTATCATCCCACGCGCCACACGTTCGAGGTTTTCGCGGAAGGCGCCAGCAACCAGTGGGGAATCGACTTCGATGACTATGGCCAATGCTTTATCGAGGCATGTGTTATTCCCCACCTATGGCATATGATTCAGGGTGCCCGATACCAGCGTCAAGGTGGCCAGCACTATTCAGTGAGCATGGACGAAATCCAGCGGAACGCGTCGCATATCGATTCGCGATCCGGGAAACCGGTGTTCCCATATTTCTACGACGACATCAAAACCATTGGCGACCATGTCCATTGGGTCGGAAACAAGGGACCGCATGCCGGCAACAGCCGCTCCGATTCCGCGGGCGGCGGCCATGCGCATGCAGGAATGATGGTTTATCTCGGAGACAGTTGGCCGGAAGAGTATCGCGGAAAACTATTCATGAACAATATCCACGGGCAACGAATGAACATGGATAGCGTCGAACGGCAGGGATCCGGGTTTGTGGGAAGGCACGGCGCCGATTTTCTAGTCTTCAACGATCAATGGTCGCAGGCGCTGAATATGCGATATGACCAGAATGGATCCGTTTATGTAATCGACTGGTACGACAAGAATCAGTGCCATCATCGGAACGTGGACGGCCACGACCGGTCCAATGGCCGAATCTATAAGATCGTTTATGGAACCACGCAATGGACGCCTGTCGATCTGCAAAAAGCAACGGATGAGGAATTGGTCCAATTCCAAACGCATCGAAACGAATGGCACGTCCGCCACGCGCGGCAGATCCTTCACGAGCGAGGGGCGAATCCCAAAGTGCATGCTTCGCTTGCCGCCATTCTTGAAACGGATCCGGAAATCACGCACAAGCTCAACGCCCTTTTGTCGCTTCACGTCACCGGTGGATTAACAGAAGACTTTGCGATCGGACTCCTGAGTCACTCGAACGAATTCATCCGGTCATGGGCAATCCAGTGTTTGGCCGAGTCGAAAGACGTTTCGAAAGCGGCTCTCAAAGAATTCGAGCGTCTGGCCTCATCCGATCCGTCGCCGGTGGTCCGGCGTTATTTGGCTTCGGCTCTCCAAAGGATACCGGTTGAGAATCGCTGGAACACGCTTGGTGCCTTGGTAGCGCACGCCGAGGACGCGTCGGATCACAATCTCCCGTTGTTGTATTGGTACGCCGCGGAAGGTTCAGTCGGAACAGATCTGACGAAGGCAATTCAGCTTATGGGCCAATCCAAGATTCCGAGAATCCGCGAGTTCATCGCACGCCGGCTGGCCTCCGCGAGATCCGTCGCCCGCAATTAGCCACGACGAACTCGCCAGCGGCCACCGCGACTTTTGCGATAATCTATTCACGCACGCGGGACTGGCGCGGATTCCGAAGAGGGAAGCGGCCCCCAAGGCTGCATCAAGCTCCCATCCTCTCCCCGCGAGGTACGAGCGAGGAGAGGGGAAAACCTACGTTCATCCTGCGCTTCGGCGAATAGGTCCGATTCCAGCCCTCTTGCCACCGCAAACAAAGCACATTCCTCTATAGAAGTGCCTGGAAACAAATAGGAACCTCCTAAGAATTGACATCAATTCGCCATCATGGCAATTTGCCAGCATGATTAAGACTCAAGTCCAGATTCCCGACGAGCTTTTCGAGTGTGCCAAAAAGGTTGCCGCCACCAAGGAATGGTCTTTTGCGGAATTGGTGCGCCGCGGATTGGAGCAGATGGTGCTCCGTCACCCGGACAGCCAGTCAACCTCATCCAGCGAATGGAGTTTGCCCGCGCCGGTAGATCTCGGACTGAGCGCCGACCCATTCGCTGATCCGGAATGGCGGGAGGAGGCCAATATTGGGTCCGGGTCTGCTCGCTTGATTGCGGGACAGTTGCGGGAACAGGCCGCGCGTTATGAGGGCGGGACATGATCAGTTGCGACACCAACATTCTGTTCATCGCGCTGGAAGTCAGTCGGCCGGGCCACGAGGATGCGCGCCGGTTCCTGGAGGCGCGCAAGGACGACGCCGAGTTCGCACTCTCTGAACTGGTACTTATCGAGCTGTATGTACTGCTCCGCAATCCGGCGACGGCGCGGCAGCCCCTTGGCGCGGTCGAAGCCGTGGCCCTCATTCGTCATTTGCGTGCCAATCCCCGGTGGGATGTCCTGGATTACCCGGGAGCATCGGCCCGGATTATGGATGAGCTGTGGCATTTGGCCTCCGCACCAAGTTTTCCGCGGCGCAAGGTTTTTGACGCCCGCCTGGCTCTTACCCTGCGCCATCACGGCGTGGCCGAGTTTGCCACCGCCAACGTGAAGGATTTTCAAGACTTCGGGTTCAAGCGGGTATGGAATCCTCTAGAGAAGGCGAGGGCAGGAACCTAATTCCGTTAGGTCAAAACCGCGGAATACGCGAATACGCCTGAAGCGGCGATCCTTCGACATCACCATGATTCGCTGGCGATGACATCGTTACAAAGCCATGAAAAACTACCCGCGCATGCAACCGTTCCCCGGCTGATGCAACGTTCCCCAACCGCGATCCGCAATTCATAAATCATAACTCATAAATCAGAAATTGTTCCCTCGCCGCCACGCGCGAGTCTCGGCATATTGATCCTATGAACGAAACCCTGGCTTCACCGTCCGGCAGCGCTACCCGCTGGCACGAGCGCATCGCGCTGCCGCCGCATCCCGGCGCGGACGAGGCCTTCGACGCCGCCATCGAGGCGCTCATCCACGAGTTTGGGGCCGAGGAAATTTGGGTCTTCGGTTCGTGCGCGCGCGGCCATGCGACCCGGCACAGCGACGTGGATTTGATGATCGTGCGGTCGCCGCGCCCTGGATGCCTGCGGCCCAGTTGGGAGGCGCTCCAATCGATCCGTCCATTCCACATTTTTCCGATGGATTTGTTTGTTATCGAGCCCGGCCTGTGGGAGGAGCGCCGAAAAAAGCCGCAGGGAGTCTATCTCGATATCGTTTGCAACGGGAAACGGATTTATGCGCGGCAAGATCGATGATCCTCAAGCCTGGCTGAACTTCGCTCGCCGCGACTTGGCCCGGGCTCGACAGGAAATTTCGAGCGAGGACCTCGCATACGCGGTGTTCTTCCTCCAACAAGCTGCGGAGAAGTGCCTGAAAGGAAAACTCGTGGCGTTCGGTTGGGACCTGGTCAAAACGCATGACTTGATCGCGCTGTCGGAAGCGGCTCGAAATTACGGCGCGGACCTGGCGTGGTTCGCGGCTACGGCCGAGAGCCTGACTTATGAATACTTCGCTGAGCGTTACCCCGGTGATTTCGACCCGCCGGCCACCGAAGAAGAAGCCCGGGATTTTCTGGCCGACGTGGAGAAGTTGTTCGAGCAGTTGTTCCCCAATGCTCCAAGTCCGTCAAACTGAATTTCCCTGCCTTCCCGCCTCATCCTCACAGTCGGCACTGGCACGTCGGTGCAGCACGTGAACCTTGGTCAGGGTTTAATCAAGTTTTGTTCATGACCAGTTTCCAACCCGCGGAACTTTGACTGAGCAGAGGGTTGAATCCCTGTGAACAGCCCGTGAGCAACTTCCAATAACTTTCCATTGCGCGCCGCCACGCGCACCGTACGCTTCGGAACATCAGCCAAAGAAAACTGTTCTCGAATGGAGAGTCCCGACAATTGTTCCTCCGACGTCCTTGGACGTCCGCGAATTTGCCCGCCCG
>JAQBVM010000377.1 GCA_027623095.1 Verrucomicrobiota bacterium | reverse complement strand
TTTCCGGCCCAACCTCCATCAAAAACTTCATCCAAAATCTCAAATCCAACTGAGTTTCGTGATCATAGAGAACATGCGAGCCGAACTGATGGAAAAGATATTGGCCTACAACATCTCTCAGATGATACGCGTGCGGGAACGCCGGGCTCGGGAAAAGCAACAGCGGTCGCTGGCGGCCTAGCTGACCGGCGGAAAGATTGGAAACGCAATGACGGGAGAACTATCGACAAATTTGATGAAAAACACCCGGTCGTGAGTAAGCGGTAAACGGGGTGCATTCTATCGCTTCGCGGATGAGCCGGATACACTGGCGGGATGAGAAACGATTCTCGACGGCTCAGACGTTTAACTTGGCAAGAGCGCGCAGAGTTGATTGGCCGCTACCGGATTAGCGGTTTGACGCAAAGACAATTCGCCGAAGAAAATCGAATTCGCCTGGGCACTTTCCAGCAATGGCTGCTGCGTGAGCGCAAGAAAACGTTCCAGAAGGGTTCATCCAATGGCTTTCGGGAAGTTCCGCTCTCGGCAATAGTTTCCCCCGATTGGTGGTCGGCAGAGTTGGTGTTGGGATCTTGTTTGAGTTTGCGCCTGAGTCGCTCGGCCCCGGTGGATTGGGTTTGCGCTTTGGTCAAAGGGTTGGACGCGCGATGTTCGGACTGACACCGGTCACGCGGGTTCTGGTGGCGCTGGAGCCGGTCGATATGCGGATGGGCTTTAACGGCCTGTATGGCCGGGTGCAAAACGTGTTGAACGAGGTGCCGACTTCCGGAGCTCTGTTTTTGTTCACTAATCGGCGAAAATATGAAATCGCGATCAGGAAAGAAAAAGAGTCGCTAGTGTCATTGAACTCAAGCCCAAAGTCTCCGAAACGAAAGGACTATTTCAACCAGCTCTTGCGTCGAAGAATACTGCGTGGCTTTGTCTCGGCACAGCAGCCACCGATCCCCATGGTGGCAAAATCCAAATCCATCGCTCCGGATGCATTGGTCGCGGAGGGGCAGTAAAGCCGTCAGTGAAGGCGAACACCAGATCTGGATAAGCGGCGGACTTATCGCGCAGGTAGTCCTCTACGGCTTGAATCCGCGTGCCACCACCACCCCGCAACACGACATGCTCCAGATCGGCTTCGTAAACCTCGGTGTCAAATGAGACCACTTCGATCTCGGTGCTCGGGAGCGGGTGACCGGCACAACTCAGCGCCGCAGCCGCAAAAGCATCTGGCACGCTCCCCGACGTGTCGATGGCTATAAGCACTTGCCAGCGCTGGACTACCTCATAGGTCGGAACAATGACCTTCGGATAGACCGCAACGAGCTTCCGGTTCGGCTCGATCCAGTTGGTCTTGTAGTGCGTCCAGGCCCGCATGGTTTCGACTAGGAAACCCGACAGGTCGCGACGCCATCGGGGTTGGGAATCCAGTCTGCGCTCGCGCCCCAGTGGAGTATTGCCCCAAGCGGGGTCACTCCGGCCCCATTGAACCGCCGTTTCATCGGCGAGGCCGGTGGTTCCAGCCGTCCACTGGGCATCGACTTCCTCATTGAGCGGGCTGCTGCTATTCCAGACTTCATGATCGTCAATGGTTGTCAGGTTCCCCAGCCGCGCTATCCACTGCCCCCCGCGCTGTCTTCCCTGTTCGCGAAGCATCTGCAGCACCTCCTCGGCGGAGTTGTCGCTGACGTCCCGGCCCACTAATTCCTGTCCCGTGACCGGCCGCAGCGGTAGTTTAAGATCACGATAGCAGCGGTGGATCAGATCGTTGATCACCGCATCGCAGGCGAGTTGAAACAGGAACAAGTCCTGTTGGTTGGCCACTATGGCTTCGCTCCGGGCCTGATGCCGCAGCAGAAAATGTAGCGCCTCATGCGCAAGGACCCCGGCCAATTCCAAGTCATCAATTCTCCCGAAGAAGTCAGGGTTGAAGAATAGTCGGACGGCGGTGCCCGCCGCGGCGATGGCCGCCGTTTCGCAGCGCCTCGTGAAGTGAATATGCCCCAACCGGAGCACCGCCAGGCTCATATGAGCGTGCCGGTTGCGCAACAGCCGGTGAACGAACTCGAGCCGTTCAGCGACCTGGGGTGGGCTTTCCATTGGTGGATTGCATTTGCGGTCGAACACGCGTCAACCGTTGGTCGAGGAGGTCTTTGAAGGCGGCAGCTTCCTCTTGCCCTTCTCGCCCGCCGATTGCTTTCACCGTGTGCTCAACCACGAAGGGGGTGTTTGCCATCGCGGCCACAAGCGCTTCCGGATGGATCTCCAGGATGAGCTCCTTCACATGGCACTTTTGGGCTGGACTCATCATCGGCCACAACTGCGCAAAACGAGTGGCGACGCGAATGTCCCGCGCCACAGCCTCTGTAAACTGAGCGGGATCCCGCACGAAGTCCTCGATCTTGGGCAGGCCGCAGTCTTCGCGCACGCGGGCGAGCAGCGACGCCAGCGGCAGGCTCTCACCGGGGGGAAGCGCAAACTGCGCATCGATACCGTCCTGCAGGCAGCGCCCGATGTATTCGAGGCGGCGGTTGCTGATCAAAGCTCGTTGCTTCGCGTCGAGGTCCGTGTAGTACCAGTCCAGAAGCGCTGAGCCGATCGAATCGCCAAACTCCCCCAGGAACCACTTGCGGTCGGGACCTTCCCGGAAAGGAAGGTAGAGATGGAACCGATCCACCAGGCCGGGATCCAGCTCCTGGACTTGGTAACCGGCGTTGGCCGGGTTAATGGCTGCCACTACCGAATGCAGCCGATTTAAAAGCTCCCCGTTAATGCTGCGGAACTGAATCAACTCAAAGACGGCGTTGAGCACACGGGGATGGGCGCGGTTCAATTCATCGAAGAAGAGCAGTTGCGCCTGGTTCACCGCCTCCGGGCGCAGAAACACGACCCGGCGCGACTCTCCTTCCAGCAGCGGCACTGGAATGCCTACCAGATCGGCGAAGGGGTCGAGGGTGGAGGCGCTGAAATACTTCAGATCGAGTTGGGCTACATCGGCCACCGAACGGACCAAGGCGGTCTTCCCCGCTCCATGCGGACCCTCGATCAACACATTCCGCCCAGCCCGAACTGCTTTGAGCAGCACTTCATGTGTCTCGGTATAGGAGGTCGGAGCAGTCCCCCCCTCGCCGTGAGATTTCAGTTTTTCAGCCATAGGTCAATTCTGGAACTTTCACCAGATGTTTCCGTTGTCTCTTTATAGTAGTGCCAGCAGGCCTTGTTTGTTACTGGAACCCTGACGGCGTGCTTGCACATAGTGAACTTCCTGATCCGCAGAGTTATGTTCGCCGAAAAGACGCGATCAAATGACAGTTAGAACACAGCCTTTCGAAGGCACCGACAATACTGCTCCCCAAAACGATTTCCCCGGAAAGCGCACGATCGACCGTTGACTGCAACGGAAGTCCGTCAGCGATTGGAATTCGCTCACTCTTATCGAACCGTTTGAGCTTGAGCAGACATATTCCGAATCCCGCGTGCAGCGCCGTCGTGCCTACCGCTATGATGAGGGTCGCTAGTGGAACATAGACGAGTTTTCTGAAGAGGTATTTCATTGTTAAACTTTCTGCACTTCGATCGTTAGGTAACTCCGAATCATTAATTCGCACGATGAGCTGCGCCAGATTGGCACCTGGAATTTGCCGGTGATCTAACCGAATCAAATTCCGTTTCAGCTCCATTCTGCCGTATCAAGCCGTTCTCACTTGAGCGCTCACTCTGTTGTCCGATCCAAGAATTTCTGAATCTCGGAAGCCGGTATGAGGATGTGACGCATAGCCACACTTCTTTTCAGAAGCCCGCGTGAAATTAGGCGCCTAACTCCTTTGGTCGAAATACCAAGGACCTTGGCAACCTCGTGGATCTTGTAGGCCAGCCGTGGCAGCTCTTGCTCCGGAATGCCAGTCGGATTTGCTTCATTGTTCATGATATCCTCTTCCTCTCAATCGATGAGCCCATATTTCCTCCGGGCTAAGTTTAGGACTTTCAGAAAATCTTCCCGTCCGAGCTCCGCAGAGCATTCGGAGATGATTCCTTCGTTTAGGGCGATCGCTTTGGCGACATTCCCGCCGACACCGCAGCGAAAGCAGAACCAAAGGTTTTTCTCGGTATTGATTGAAAAGTTTGTGCCCGTTTTTGCCCCATGCCACGGGTTTACCCCATGAATCTCATTGCCGATCCAACGCCCCTTGATTTCTAGAATCGCGGTTAACGGAATCTTGTTAAGATCCGATTCTCCGTAGTCATGGGATTCTCTGATTGCCAACCGGTCGAGGGCTTTCCTCTTTTTGAAATACCCTTCGAACGCTTTTTCAAAATCATGCTTATTGATCTCCAGAATCGGAACATCATGTTCGATTCGGTAGATGCCTCCGCTCGGATGGATGCTTCCCGGACCGACCAGTTGCTGCCCAAGGAACTGTGCTTCACCCAAATGAATACCCTCTTTTTCGAAAATGACTTTTCCATCCAGGCCTCTGATAGTGACGTAGTCGTGGAATCCCCGTCCAGATCCGGACCGAATCCGAAAAGTTTGCCCAAAATTCCGTTCAAATACCTCGGCTATTTCGGGATTGTCCGAATCAATTCCGGCGAGATCACCGTAACCGCAGCACACGCCGTAGTTTCCGCCATTCTCGATCCAAGTTCTCAGTTTTGGATCGTCAAACCGATAATTGTTCTCTTTCGACCATCCCTTCTCAAACGGCTTCTTTTCAGCCCGTTTGATCAGAACGAATCGGCAATCCTCTTTTCTGAGTTGATGTGGGATTGATGCCATGTCTGTTACCTCTTCCTCGGTTTCTCCTTCCGAGATTCCCGCTTTGGAGGCACCGACTCCCTGATCTCCTCCCTCCATTCCATCTCACCTCTCGCCATCTCCTGCGCCTCCAGCATATCCAGTATTTCTGGAGGAAAACCGAGAGTCTCGTTTTCGACCCGCGTCAAGGTTTTCGTGTACCCTTCTTCTGGATCCGATTTCATATCCTTTTTTAAGATTCCATTCGTTTCTCAACTACATCTCAGCTCGATTCGCCCTCTTGTGTAACCCTTCACCTGTCCTTCCCAGGGACTGCAATCGTTCCGACAACACCAAAAGAACATCGCGAACTCAGTGAAAGTTCCGAACCATTCAAAACAGCGAGAAAACTGCCTCAAAACCAGATTTCAGCCTCTTCATAAGCAGGGAATCCAGCCAACTAATGAAGCCGACAAACGCTATAATTCCTATGACGCCGATCATTAACAGGGTCAAAAAACAAATACCCAACATCATAATGTCATTGCTCCCATTTGGGTTACCAGTTTTTGGAACTTCTCGAACCTCACTTAGATAGTCACTCAACAGCTTTTTGTTCAGACTTGGAAAGCCTTGGGCGGCCGGTTTATATCCAGATCCATTTGGCCGAACATTACCTCTGTAACGCAGCCCCATTGTCTTTGACTCTGGAGCCGTGGCTTTAAACCTATCCTTCCCTATCTTTCGACTCATACTCACTCCTTTCTCTGACTTCACTTCTTATCGCTTCCCAGAGCGGCTGCGATGATGAAAAACACTACGACTGCGATGAGGACTAGAGTTGCAAGAAAGGCAATGAGCGCTTTCAGTGCCTCGATCAGCAGCATGACAATCGAGACTCCCAAGAACGAGATGCCCGCCACAATCGCAACAATACACATCGCCCCAAAGACGATCCGAAGCGATTCCAGAAAAACCTCGCCTTTCGAACTCGCCCCGACAGCTCTATTCCATTGAACTCCGCATTTCGCATGGTCAGCATCTGGAATCCTTCTCAACTCAACAGGATTCGGATTCATTACAGTGACCTCCACCAGCCTTGCTTGATTTCCTTCACTTCTTTGCGAACCGTGTTGCTTCGGTAACTGTGTGTGACGCTCGGGGAGGCGGTCGGCTAGTCTTTGCCGCGAACAA
>JAQBVM010000376.1 GCA_027623095.1 Verrucomicrobiota bacterium | reverse complement strand
CAAAAGAAACGTTTATGCTCCTGCCGACGTCTCGAACCGTTAAGACTCTCTACAAGGACGACTCCGCACTGGAAAGAGCGGTGCGGAATGTCGGACTGGCAATCATTCTCTTGGCCGCCGCCGCCTCTGTATTGGCACAAGATTTACCCAATATCATTATCATCTATGCGGATGATTTGGGTTACGGCGATCTGTCAGCCTATAATTCCAAAGCAGCCTGCGAAACACCGAGGCTCGACCAAATGGCCGCCGAGGGAATCCGATTCACCGACGCACATAGCCCTTCCACCATTTGTTCTCCCTCGCGCTATGGTCTTTACTCGGGCCAGCAGATTTTCAGAACCGGCCGCGCTTCGAGAGCCTTTGAAGGCCCCGGCGGCCCCAGTTATATCAAACCTGGCGAACTCACAATCGCCGAAATCTTAAAGCAACAGGGATACCGTACCGGTGTCTTTGGCAAATGGCATGTGGGGCTTACCTGGTATGATAAATCCGGAAAGCGGCTTGGAGGAGGCTTCGAGAACTCTCTGCTCATCGACTACGAGAGAAGCACTCCTCTTGAAGACGGCCCCAATAAAAAGGGCTTTGATGAATCGTTCATCACCCCCAATTGCCCCACGACCGATCCCCTCTACATCTACATTGAAAACGGCATGGTCCCCACCCCGGCCAGCCAGCGGCACAAGAGAGAAAGTCTGCCGAATCCCGGCGGAGGGGCCAATCTTCACTGGATTGGCGAATGCCCCATCGCTCGATTGGACGATCACCCAGAAGCCATCGACGTCCGGCACGACCAGGTCGTCCCGGCCGTCGGCGTTCATGTCGCGAGTGACATCGACATGGGGAATCTCGCCTCTGCGAGGCGGTTTAAAGTTGGAGGTCACCGCCACAAGCTCGCGTTCCGTCTCCGATTCGGGATCGAACCAGTTCAGGCGGCCGTGCTCGTAGGTGATCAACCGGTGGCGCCCGCCGATCTCGGCCACATCGACGAACAACACTTGTGGACGCAGCGTTGCGTCGAGTTTCGCCGACCAGGTGCCGCTCTCGAACGCATAGATGCGCAAGCGGCGGGCCTCACTCTCGTCGATGTGCACCACGGCAAGTTCCGCGATAGCGCCACCGAGAAGGAATCCTGTCAAAACGGTCGTTCGTTCCGCTGAGCCGATGACGACCTCGTACTGTTCGAAAGTGAATTCCGCGGCTTCAGGAGGATCATTCGCCTTAGGACGCGCTGTCATGGATCCCAACAGGAGTTCCGTTAAAACCAGTATAGAGAATAGGCTTCGTCGATCATGTTTCTTGCTCATGGGGCTTACACAACCACATCTATCATGCACACTCCAAATTGATATTGTGAAACCGAAATTCGTTGTAATCAATAGATGCGGACTGCGGCTTCGCGTGGTGGTTCGCGAAGCCTCGAGGTAAAGCCCTCCGAATGTATCCAACAAGCGAAATAAACGGTGGGTCCGAAATTGAAGAATTAACGGGCACTAAACCGTCTTAGGACCGCATTTGAGTTTTTAACAATTGATTCGGGTAGCTGGGCGTTTCTTCAGAGCGGCGCCTCCCCGCCACGACAGCTCCTTCTCGATCCGCGCAATCCGCCGTTCACGTCTGAGATTCCAATGACAATCGTTGATGCGACCGCATCAGAAATTGTCCTCCGTTGGTTGGGACGCCCTCAAGCGCTTGACCAGCAAGACCAACGCTCATGGCCAGGAAATTCTCCGTTTCCAGTACGATGCCGCCGGACGGCTTGCCAGCCGATGGACTCCGGAAAAACTGAAGACCTCATAGGCCTACGACAACGTCGGGAACTTGTCGCACATCACTTACCCGTCCAGCCCGGGGATCATCAACGATTACGACGCCACCAAGCACTTGACAAATATGCAGGACGGCTTCAGCTATCCCGTTGGATCCAGCGTTGGAACGGCATGGACCTACCAAGCTCCGGCGAACTCAATTGGATGAGGAGCAACAAGGAAAATGTTTGGGGTTGATTGTCCACCGTTCTCGAGCCAAGAGAATTGATTGTTGCTCCTCCCCACAAATGGAGATGAGTCTGTGAAGGCATGAAAGCAAATCTGAAACCAGCTAGTTCGAAAGCGTGGGTCTTGTTCAACAAGTTGCAAGCCCTGGCAGAGCAAGGCATTGACGGCGAGAAAATCTCGGCTCAAAAGAAGATTGAGCGGCTCAAGAAGCGGTTCGACTTCTCTACGCCTGACGCCGCTGAAGCACCAGATTTGTTTGCTGGCAATTTTAAGCGTTCAACCAAGGCAAGGCAGATATTCTCTTTCGCACCGAATGAATTGGATGTGGCCAATTCCGTGAAATGGGCAATTGAATCGGCCACTAAGATTCAGTGCCTGTTTCGGGATGGCGCGCTACTGACCGAAGCGACGCCAAGCACGGCAAACAGGCTGGCGAAGATCGCCGATCACATAGCCCTGAGTTTCCGCGCCCTCCTTGACAAATTCAGCGCGATTGATGGTGTGAGCGTGACGGATCGCGGTGTTTTTGTCATGGGATTGTATGATGGCATGATGAACGAAGTACGGAACGCCGGGCAGCGGCTGCCAAGCCGATCTCGAAAGACAAGAGTCTCCAAGTCGAAGAAACGGGTCGCGACCGGCTCACCCAGTCTCCACGTCCACCCCTACACCGTGGCTGTAAACCTCGGTAAACAGATTCGTTTCGCCGCGCCACTGGAACAAATAACTGCTGAATTGGAGGCTGTTATTCGAGGACATTTGACGCCGGAGCAGCCTTAGTCTGATTCGAACCCAAGCCGCCTCTGCCAAGAGCCGATCTTTAAAGAAGCATCCGATGGGCGCGGTGTTTCAACGCGTCGTTTGAGTTTGGCCAGCAAACCCGCAGTGCTTCGCCTCATTTTGGAGGTTCGTTAGAGGATGCTCTTCTGACTGCTGAAGGATGTTTGTCGGGAGGTGATTTCGATTCCGTGAAAGCCGTCGAGTCTTCTCCGTCATTTGTCTATTAAGTAGCGCTTGTATTCAGGGCGAATTTTCCAGGCTTCAAAATAGGGTTCGTATTCCTTGGATTTCGTCCAGTCGCGGCTTTCCGGATGGCCGGGTGACACGCGGCCCTCGGGATAGTCCTTGCCGACAAAGCTGGCGTTGACCGACACGTTCCATTCGTGGAACTGCTCCACCATTCGTTTGGCGATCCGCGGTTCCTTGTCGAAGAGATCGTTTGTTTCCTTTTCGTCGTTGGCGAGGTTGTAAAGTTCGAACCCGCCCTGGCCGACATTTTGCGTGATCAGTTTGTAGTCGTTATCGATGAACGCGGCGCGATTGGTGTGGCGAAAGCCAAGCGGTTTCTTGCGCGGGCCGATTTCCTCTTCGAACAGTGCGCGGATGCTTGTTCCGTCGATCGGCTGCAAGAGAGCCGATGCTGGCAATCCCACGATTTCGGCGATGGTCGGGAAGATGTCCACTGTGGCGGCCGGATATTTTGTGATTCGCGCCTGTTTGATAACGACAGGCCATTCGATCACGCAGGGCACGCGCAAGCCGCCTTCAAACACGCTCCCCTTGAATCCCCGCAGGCCGCCGACGGTGTCCGGCTTGATTCTTGGCAGTCCGCCGTTGTCGCTGTTGAACCAGACCAGGGTGTTCTCGGCGATCTTCAAATCTCTCAATCCCTTGCGCAAGGCGCCGATGCTGCGATCCATCGCGACCAATTCGCCGTAGTGGTTTTGGGACGAGTCGTTAAGGTGTGGAAAATGCGTGAGGTCTTCGTCGCTGGCAACGAACGGACTGTGCGGCGTGCCATACCAGATGACCGCGAAAAAGGGTTTGTTGGCACTGCTTTGCCGGCGGACGAATTTCAGGGCCTCATCGACGATGATCTCGGATGAATCCCCCTCGAACTGCTCGAACTTGCCCATGCGGCTCATGATGGGATCGCGATCGAAGAAGTTCGAGACAGACAGCCATTCATCAAACCCGAAGCTGCCTGGGTTGAGAGGGTCGGAGCCAAGGATTGGCGCGCCCGGTCCGCGAAAGCCGTTGAGGTGCCACTTGCCAAAATGCGCTGTGGTGTAGCCGGCATTTTGCAACGCGCGCGGGAGGGTCTTTTCCTGAAGGCGCAAAGGAAAGCCATGATTCTCCACGCCGGTGCGGTCGTTCGTGCGGCCGGTCATAACTGTCGCGCGGGTGGGCGAGCAATTGGGCGCGCCTGCGTGGAAACGATCGAAGCGCAGGCCGGTGGCGGCCATGGCGTCGAGGTGTGGAGTCTTGAGGGCCGCGTGATCGTAGTAGCCCGTTTGGCCCCAGCCCTGATCGTCCGTCATGACGAGGATGATGTTTGGCCTGGCGGCCTGGAGTACAGAGGCCGTGGCACCAAGGTATAGTGAAACGAATACTAGGAGCTTCATTTCAATCGATTCTGCGCTGTTTTTGAACGAAAGGGAATGCAGGAAAAAGAGTTCTTATCGGTCATCCCATTCTGATTGGACGGACCGAGCGGCTGTTACTCCGCCCCTCGCTGCGAGGTCTGGAACGGTTCTCTGGAAAAGACTGGCTTCTTAGAGACGAAGCTTTGCTTGCTTTTCGTTTGGTTTAGACTCACATCGAAATGCTTATGAATAAACTGCTGACTATTGGCTGTGTTGTCTGTCTCGCCGCATTGGACGGCTCCGCGCGTGAACCCAAGGAATACGATAAAAACGTCAATTATGACGAAGCCCGGCTCCCCGCTTACGATTTGCCGCCGTTGCTGATGTCGTCCGAAGGAAAACCAATCACGACCGCCGACGAGTGGTTTCATATTCGACGGCCACAGATTATGTCGCTGTACGGCAATCTGATCTATGGGACGGTTCCCGCTCCGGAGTCGCCGATCCAAATCACGTTTGATGTCCTGAAGACCGATCCGAAGTTCATGAACGGTGCCGCCACGCGCAAGGATGTGCAATTTCGATTCAAGAACGAACGGGGCGAAGCGGAAATGCTCGTGCTGGTCTTTGTTCCGAATGACGCGGACAAACCCGCGCCCGCTTTCCTAATGCAAAGTTTCGATAACACGCACGGGAATCGTTTCGATGCCGATCCGGCGCGACCGGGTCGCTTTCGCAACGGCTGGCCAATCGGTGACTTCTTCAAACGCGGTTTTGGGTTCATCGCGGTGTATCAACAGGATCTGGTTGGTCACAACGAGGTGGGGTTTTTAAGCGGAATTCACCGGCTGTTTTATCGCACGGGCCAGAGTTTTCCAAAAGCATCCGAGTGGGGCGTCCTTTCAACCGTCGCATGGGGCGCGTCCCGGGCGATGGATTACTTGGAAACCGACAAGGACATTGACGCCTCGCGCGTGGCAATCATGGGGCATTCGAAGATGGGCAAGGCCGCATTGTGGACCGCCGCCCAGGATCAACGCTTCGCGCTGGCCGTTTCCGCCCAATCCGGCTGCGCGGGTGCCGCGCTGTGGCAGCGCAAATCAGGAGAGACACTCGAGAAAATGGTGACTCGATTTCCCTACTGGCTTTGTCGCAACGCCTGGAAATTCGTCAATAACGAGGACGATTTGCCCGTTGACCAGCACATGCTGCTCGCTTGTCTCGCGCCGCGGCCCGTTTATGTGCATAGCGGAGTCGAGGATACTTGGGCGGATCCGCGCGGCGAGTATCTCTCCGCGTATCATGCGAGCGAAGTGTACCGCTTGCTCGGCAAGACGGGGCTCGAGAACGAGGCGTCGCCTCCCGTGGACCAGGCGATCATAGAAAGCGATGTCGGTTACCACGTTCGAAAGGGCGGCCATTCCATTGAACCCTACGACTGGGAACAATTTCTCAATTTCGCCGACTATCATTTCAATAAAAAATTGAAGAAATGAAGCCTGGGATGCGAATGCCTAGTCGCCGCGCGCCAAAACTAACTGTTACCCAGGAGAGGAGATCGTTGCGCCAAAAGGGGTGTT
>JAQBVM010000031.1 GCA_027623095.1 Verrucomicrobiota bacterium | reverse complement strand
GGAAACCGCAGGCCAGATCGACTGCGTGGCTTTAACGAACATGCTGCGGCCTGGAAGGCCGCGTGCCGGTTTTAAGTGTGTCGCTGTAGTGTTTGACGAGATTTGAATTCGCCACGCAAAGATTCCAAAAAGGGGTTTGCGGCGTATCCGAAAATGCGCACACTCTCGTTCCATGAACTTTCCACTCTTCACCCACTCGACCTCGTTGCGGCTTTTGCTCGCGCTGCTGCTTTGTCACGAAGCAATGGCGAGTGAGGGCTTCGAGATCGGAGTTGCAAAACACGAGATCACGCCTGCGGAACCCGTGCCAATGTGGGGCTATGGAGCGCGACATGACGCCCTTTCCGATGGCGTTTTGGACCCGCTGTTCGCGACGGCGCTTGTTATCCATGCGGGTGGTTCGAAACTGGCGGTGGTGGGTCTCGATCTTGGGCGCTCCCCCACGGAACGTTCACTGGAGACAATTCGCCGGCAGATTCTTGCGGAAGCGGGGATTCAACACACGTTAATAGCGGGATCGCACACGCATCATGGTCCAGTGCTGGAGCTGAGCGATGATGAATGCCGCTCTGAAGTGGATTTACGAAATGCAGGGCAAGCTCAATTGAGCTGATTACAGGTGAAAGACCTGGACTGCGCGAATCGCCAGATTGACGGCGGCGTTGGGTAGAAGTCCCAGGTAAAGCATTCCGACGATGCAGGCGTAAATCATGAATCGAACTGGCGTCGATACTAGAATGGAAGCTTGACCCGGCGACGGATTCGTCCAATAGACGGTCCGCACAACGCCGAGATAGTAATAGAGCGAGATGACAACGCCGACTAGCGCGACAATGACGAGACAGTAGTATCCGGGCTCATTCGCGCCTTGCTCGATTACCGCCTTCAAAAGTAGGAACTTTCCGAAAAAACCCGCCAACGGCGGAATTCCAGCCAGGGAAATCATTGCCAAACTCAAGGTGGCGGCGAGTAATGGGGAGCGCGCATGCAGGCCTTCAAACGAACTGATATCGTCGTTATCCACCTCGCGCATCACAATGCAGATGACCGTGAACGCGGCCAATACCGTAAAGAGATACCCTAGGAGGTAATACAGAATAGCCGAGGAGCCAGCCATGCTGACCGCCGCAACTCCCAATAGGAGATACCCGGCGTGGGCAATGCTAGAATAGCCGAGCAACCGTTTCAAACTGCGCTGAGGAAGGGCACAGAGATTTCCGTACAGAATCGTGACTCCAGAAATAACAATGAGGAGCGAAGTCCATTGTGAGGCGATCTGTGGGACAGCACTAAACAGGATGCGCAGCAGGAGGACGATTCCCGCCGCCTTTGACCCGACAGCCAGAAGAGCGGTCGTCGGTGTTGGGGAACCCTGATAGACATCCGGCGCCCACATTTGGAATGGGAACGCCGCAATCTTAAATCCAAGGCCGACCAACACAAACAGGATTCCGAGCAAGAAGAGGGGATTTGAGGAAACGCTGCCGGCAACAGCAAGGATATCGCCGAATTTCGTTGAGTTCGCCGTGCCGAAGATGAGAGCGATTCCATAAACCATAAAGGCGGACGCAAGCGCGCCGAGAATCAGGTATTTCACTCCCGCTTCGAGCGATTTGATGTTATTGCGTTGGAAACTTGTGAGAACGTAAAAAGCAACAGTGATCAGTTCGAGCGCGACAAAAACAAGAATCAAGTCGTTTGCCGAAGCTGCGAACATCATTCCTGACAATGCGAAGAGGATGATCGTGTAATATTCGCCAATTCCGGTTTCAATCCGATCCGAGAACTCGACGGAAAGAAGCAGGACGATCGCGCCCGCCAGGAGGAAGAATCGCTTAAAAAAGAGTGCGAGGGGATCCATGACATACATTTTGCCGAAGGCGTATTCCGCGCTAGGAACCGAGATAAGAAAACTTGCCACAAGAATCAAACCCACGCCGGCGGCGGCTGTGTAGCCTAGGAGACGCCGATGCTGTTCCGGAAGCCATAGATCCACGAGCAGGATCGCGATCCCAAGCGAAACGACTGCCAATTCAAGTATGGTCAGGGAGACGTTCATGAGTGGAGTTTCGAATTCATCACTGCTTTGAAGTCGGAACAGACGAGGCAATCTTGGATGAGGCAGTCACAGTGGCCTCCGTGCTCTCGATCGGCTGCGACGATTCGCGAGCTACAGCCGCGAGCTTGGCGACGGCATCCGCGGCCGGTTTGATCTTATCCGAGAGAAGCCTTGGGAAAAATCCAAAGCAAAGGAGGCTTCCCAAAAGCAAAAGATAAGGAAGCCGCGTCAACGGGTTGACGGCGTCCGTCATTTTGTTAAAGCCTTCGTTCGCCGGTCCATGAAAAATCGTCCGAATCGCCCGAAGCATATAGACTCCCCCGATCACGAGCGCGCCCCATACAGAGAGCGCGGTAACAAACGGATATTGCTTCCAAGCGCCGAAAAAGACAGTTACTTCCCCGACAAAGTTTGCGAATCCAGGCAGACCGCAGCCGGCGAGCAATGCCATGATCGAAACGGTTCCGACGAACGGAATCTGGGGCAAGAGCCCTTTGATCTGATCCATTCGAAGAGTGTGTGTTTGACGATATAGATAACCGGCGAGCGCAAACGTCAAGGCCGCGAGCAGTCCGTGCGCAATCATGACCAGGATTGCTCCAGTGATTCCGATAAGGTTGAGAGAAGCAATTCCAAGGAATGCAAATCCCATGTGCGCCACGCTGGAGTTACCAATTAAGAGAAGAAGATCCTTCTGACGCATTGCAACGAACCCGCAAAAAAGAATGTTTCCAAGGCAGAGAAACGCCAGAACGTGCATCCAACTGTGCGCGGCTTCGGGCATCATCGGGATCGCGATACGAATCAGGCCGTAGAGTCCGAATTTCTTGAGCACTCCCGCGTGAAGCATCGCCGTGGCGGTGGGCGCAGCGGCGTAGCCGAGTGGCGCCCATGTGTGAAACGGCCAGAGAGATACCAAGATTCCGAAGCCGAAAAGCAGAAGTGGAAAGATCAAGTGCTGCGATTCAGGGGCCAGCGGACTGTCCGAAAGCTGTTTCGTGAGCGCGATCATGTCGAATGTCGTTCCCCCGGCATGAAGATAAAGAGCAATCAGCCCGATCAACGCCAAAAGCGCGCCGATGCTCAGATAGATCGTTATCTTGTAAGTCGCGTAAATGCGGTTTTCCCCCTTTCCCCAAAGACCGATCATGATGAAAGTCGGGATGAGGGCCAGTTCGTGAAAAAAGTAGAAGAAGAAAAGATCCAACGACGCAAACGCGCCGAGGATTCCGCCTATCATCACAAGAAGAAGGAAATAATACTCCTTATGGCGAGTCTCGATTTCCGAGGAAACGCAGGCGGCCGCGAATGCCACGATGGCGCCCATCAAAATCAATCCCACGTTTAACCCATCCACGCCCACGTGGTAACTGATCCCAATTGCCTCAACCCACAGAACTTTTTGAACGAACTGGGGTGCCAGCAAACTGGCGTCGAACTGGAGAAATACCTTGATCGCAAGCAGCAAAGAGAAAAGGGTTGAAGCCAACGCAACCGCGCGAATGGCGAGCCGAAAATCGCGAGGGAGCAGCGCAATCACAATCGCGCCCAGGAAAGGCCATAGCAGCAGGAACGTGATTGTCGATATATGGCTCATTACCA
This sequence comes from Verrucomicrobiota bacterium, assembly GCA_027623095.1. GTDB lineage: Bacteria > Verrucomicrobiota > Verrucomicrobiia > Limisphaerales > SIBE01 > JAIPJX01. Next base: position 31,164 of record JAQBVM010000031.1, on the reverse strand, counting down.
AAAGTTGTACACTCGGATACTCAAAACGGTTCGTTTCACTTAAGGGTTACCCAGCATGAAGTACAATAGCCCGGCGACTCCGATTGCAAACAGAAGCGCATAGGTTTGGATGTTTCCAGTTTGCAGCAATCGAAGCGCCCGGCCTGCCAGGTCGGTTGTTCCGTGAATGCCTTTCACCAGCAAGCCGCCAATCACCCATCGGTCAACGGAATCCGAAAACTGCGCAAGCGCGTCGTGCGAGCAGGCGATCAATTTTCCATAAATCTCATCGAAATAGAAGCGGTTCCGGATCACGCTGCTGAGGCGCCCAATCATTTCTGGAATCGGATCCGCGCTGGCATCCTGGTATAAACGCCAGGCAGCCATGATGCCGAAGCCTGCCGCCCCTATACCGGCGAATGCTGACGCCGGCGCATGGCTGAAGGGGCTGAAGAGATGCCCGATCAACGATTCAGGGGAGTGGGCCATTCCAATCTCTCCGTGTCCGGCAAATAGACCCTCAATTCCCCAAAACCCGGCAAAGACCGTTGGAATCGAAAGAAACACCAGCGGCGACGTCATAATCCCCGGTGACTCATGCGCGTGGGCGGAAGCCTCCGACCGTGCCGTTCCACGGAATGCCACGAAAATTAGGCGAAACATGTAGAACGCGGTCAGCATCGCAACAAGAACGGCAATCCCGAACAGGACGGGATTGTGATGAAATGCCTGCGTAAGAATCTCGTCTTTGCTAAAGAATCCACTAAACGGAGGAATTCCACAGAGCGCCAATGTGCCCAGCAGAAAAGTCCAATAGGTGGTCGGCATTCGCTTCTTCAAACCTCCCATTTTCCAAATGTCTTGTTCGTGGTGGAGCGCGCAAATCACCGACCCCGCCCCCAAGAATAGAAGCGCCTTGAACGATGCGTGGGTCGTCAGATGATACATTGCCGGAGTTGTTCCGTGGAGTCCCACCGCCATCACCATGTAGCCAAGTTGCGAAAGTGTTGAATAGGCGAGAATTCGTTTAATATCATTTTGTTGAATAGCAATCACGGCTGCTAACAACGATGTGAAGCCTCCAATCCAGGCGATAACTTCCAGCGCGGGAGCGTTGAGCAGGAAAAACACACGGCATAGCATGTACACTCCGGCCGCGACCATCGTTGCGGCGTGAATCAAAGCGCTCACCGGCGTGGGGCCCTCCATCGCATCGGGGAGCCAAACATGCAGCGGGAATTGTGCGGATTTGCCGACCGCGCCGCAGAAGATCAACAATCCCGCGCAAGTTGCCAGCGCGCCCAAGGCATCCGGATTCGCATGAACGGCAGACTCCAAAGTCTGAAAATCAAGGGAACCTAAAGAGGCCCAGACCATCAGAATCCCCAACAGGAACCCGAAATCGCCAAGTCTGTTTGTTAAGAAAGCCTTCTTGCTTGCGTCGGCCGCCGAGGGTCGCTCATACCAAAATCCAATCAACAAGTAACTGGACACACCCACCAACTCCCAAAAAATGAACATTTGCATGAAACCGCTCGACAAAACGATTCCCAACATCGAGAAGGTGAAAAGACTGAGGCTCGCAAAGAACCGACCGGCGTTCGGATCCTCGCGCATATATCCACGCGAGTAGATATGGATGGCGCCTCCGACACCGGTCACGACCAAAAGCATCAACAGGCTCAAGGGATCGAGCCGAACGCCAAATTCGATGCGAAGGTCTCCCACGGCAAACCAAAGAGCCGTCACTTGGCCCGTGATCGGGTGCCATCCGTTGATCGCGACGAACAAGATTGTCAGGAGGAAACCCGCGACGATCGCGCCAATCGAAAGGGCGGCGCTCACATCGCGATTCCGCTGCGCGAAAACGACGATCCCAATCGCCGCCAAAAGCGGAAGGAACAGCACCATCCATGGGAGAGAATAACTCATCTTATAACTTCATGGTCGTGAGATCCTCGACGTGCGTGGATTGCCGTTTTCGGTAGAGTGCCACGATCAAGGCGAGTCCGACCGAGACCTCCGCGGCGGCCACCGTGATTGTGAAAAAGACCATAATCTGGCCGTCGAGATTTCCGTTAAACCGCGACATGGCCACCAACGCCAGATTTGCGGCGTTGAGCATCAGTTCGAGAGACATGTAGATGACGAGAACGCTTCTTCGAGTCACGACTCCGAAAAGTCCAATGCAAAAGAGAGCGGCGCTCACGATCAGATAATGTTCCAGTCCGACGCCGTTCATCGAAGATCCTTTTTACTGAGAAGAATTACGCCAACCATTGCCACGAGAAGCAGTATCGAAAGAATCTCAAACGGCAGAAGATACTGTTTGAAAAGCGCGTTTCCAAGAGGCGCGGTGAGTCCTTCCAAGGTTGGTCGGGAAGCGCCGGAAGACGCGGTTGGCGGGATTGTCCCGATGGTGCGCGCCATAAGCCCGAAAACAGACGCAACAGCAAGGATTCCAATCCCAGCGCCGATTTTCCGGACACGGCGGGTCTCTTCCTCCTTCAGATCGAGAAGCATGATGACGAAGAGAAACAGCACGATCACGGCGCCGGCGTACACGAGAATCTGGACGGCCGCCAAGAAAAACGCGTGGAGCAGGACAAAAAGGCCCGCCATAAAGAGAATCGTGAGCACCAAGAACATCGCGCTCGTTACGGGATTGCGGCTGACGGGATTCGCAACCACCAATATTCCGCTGAGCAGCGTCAGGAAGGAAAAAACGTAGAATAGAATTTCTTGCGTCATTTATCCGTGCTGCCGTGATTCACAACTGGATGGGCGCCGACACCCTGAATTTCAGCCTCGTCCTGCTTCCGTTTCCATTTCTGAATGGAATCCTGATGAACGCCTCCGAGGGCGAGAAGTTTTTCCTTATCATAGATCATCTCGGCTCGAGACGTTCCGGTCAGGGAATAATCCTTCATCAGAAAGATGGCCTCTTCAGGACAGACCTCCTGGCAGTAGCCGCAGAAAATGCAGCGAAGCATATTGATCTCGAACTCAAGCGGCGCCTTCTCCACGTTCCCTGTTTCTGGCGCGCTAGCCGGGCCGGGTGGCGTGATCATGATGGCTTTAGGAGGGCAAACGAATTCGCACAATTGGCAGGAAACACATTTCGTTCGGTCTTCCTGATCTTTCACCAAATAAGGCGCTCCGCGATATCCCTCGGGCACAACCCATTTTTCCTCCGGATACTGCATCGTGACGCTCTTCCTAAAGAAATGCCCAATCGTTACTTTGAGGCCGCTGAGAAGCGCCGGAAGGTAAAGGCGCTCCCAGAAACTTAACGCTTTTCGCTTTACAATCATGATGGAGTGATTCGTTGGGTGGCTAATTAATGATCCAGAGCACAATTGCTGTTGCGACGATATTGAAAAGCCCCAAGGGCACGAAACGGCGCCAGCCAAGATCCATCAACTGGTCGTAGCGGAATCTCGGAAGCATCCAGCGCACCCAAATGAATAGCGCCATGAAAGCGAGAATTTTTCCAAGGAAAATTCCGATATGGACGAATCCTTTGAGGAAACCCGCCGCCGGTTGGTCCAACCCCCAAAACGGAAGAGTCCAGCCGCCAAAAAAGAGTGTCACCATCATCGCCGATGCTGCGATCATGTTTGCGTATTCGCCCAGGAAAAAGAGGGCAAACTTCATGGAACTGTATTCGGTGTGATACCCGGCGACCAATTCGGTTTCGCATTCCGGCATGTCGAAGGGCAGGCGATTGGTCTCCGCAAATGCGGCCACCAAGAAAATGACAAAAGAGATGGGAGCGTAAATAATCAGCCAGCCATGCTGTGTTTGATAACGGATGACCTCGCTGAGGTTTAGGTGGCCGACGAATAGAAAAACCGGTATCACCGACATTCCCATCGCAATTTCGTAGGAAATCATCTGGGCGCTCGATCGGATTGCGCCAAGGAACGGGTATTTGGAATTCGACGCGTAGCCGGCGAGCACGATCCCGTAGATTCCGAGTGACACAATGCCAAATGTGTAGAGGATTCCAACGTTCAGATCCGCGATCACCATTTTCTGCTGGCCGAGCATGGAGCCGAATGGAATCACAGCCATAGTCATGAACGCAGGTATCAGAGTAATGGCCGGAGCGATCCAAAAGTATGCTTTTCGCACGTGCCCGGGCGTGAAATCTTCCTTCAGTATAAACTTAAGGCCGTCCGCCAGGGGTTGAAGCAAACCAAACGGCCCGACACGATTTGGGCCCACGCGATCTTGAATCGCTGCCGAAATTCTGCGTTCAGCCATGACAGAATAGGCGATCGTCGGAAGGAGAACCGCCACCGCGCAAAACACTTTCAGCGTGCTAAAAAGCACAAATTGCTGCGCCGGTGTTAAATGGTCAATCCAAGTCATTGTTTTCTAATCAGGCTCGATAGAAACCGTAACCCCGGAGTCCCCAAGCGAAGCCCATGTCAAACCTTTCATCGAAGGGACATTTTCTGCCAGTTGATTAAATAAACTCTCGATCGTCGAGCAATCCGTTTTTCCGGAAAGTTTCGATAGGAGATCGTGCAAAAACTCCCATTCTGGACGCGCGTCTCCGGGTGGCTCAACCGCTTTCATGAATTTCTGGACGCGGCCTTTCACGTTGGTGAAGGTTCCACGCTTTTCCGCATGCGCGCAGCCTGGCAGGAGGAAATCCGCCAGCTTGGTAGTGGCATTCGGCAAAATGTCGCTGACGATCAGCGCATCCAGCTTGGCCACGGCGTCCGCATCAATCCCATGCTCTGTTACATCTTCGCCGAAGACGATGAGAGTTTTGATCTTGCCGATTCGAACCCCCTCCGCGATCGCTTGCAGATTCTCTCCCGGTATTCCCTTCGCGAAGCCCGTTAGTCTCGCACCCATAGTATTTGGGTTCTGATCCGGAGAAACCAGAAAGTTGTCGCCCGGGCCGGTGCGCGGGATCGTGTCGGTCAATGCCTCGCACTGTTTCGCAAGGGCAGCCAGGAGCAAAAATTCCTCGTTCGTCTGGCGCGCCGACGCGATGATTGAAACAGAGCCTTTCGGCGCGGAAGTGAGGTGTTGTGAGATCTCTGTAAGCACCGAGGACCATCCCGTTGTTTCGATCTTCTTGTTTTTTCGGCGAACGACCACGGAATCTAATCGATCTCCGCGTCCAATCCATTTGTAATTCAACCGTCCTTCGTCGCACATCCAGCAGGAATTGACGTCATCGTTCTCTCTTGGAACGTAGCGAAAGACCTTATCCTCGCGAGATCCGATGAGAATGTTGCAGCCGGTTCCGCAGGATGTGCAAAGGCTTTTCGTTTCCTTCAGAAACCAAACGCGCATCTGGAATCGGAAATCCTTCGATGTCAGAGCGCCCACGGGACAGATATCCGCGGTGTTGAGCGTGTAATTATTGTCGAACGGCTTCCCAGGGAAATTTGAAAGCGTGTTATAGCTGCCGCGATTGACGATCCCCAGGGCGTCATCCCCCGCAAGATCTCTGCTGAAGCGGATGCATCGTGTGCATAGAATGCAGCGCTCGTCGTCGAGCATGATCCTGGGTCCAAGATCGACTTGTTTTGGCTTATGCACTTTCTTCTCCACGAATCGGCTGTTCGCCTGGCCGAATTCGACCGAATACTCTTGAAGCTTGCATTCTCCAGCTTGATCGCAAATCGGGCAGTCAAGAGGATGGTTGATCAGGAGAAATTCCAACACGCTTTCGCGCATCTGTTTGACACCCGGCGTGTCGGTGTAGATTTCCATTCCGGGCGACACAGGTGTGGCGCATGCAATCGCGGGTCGCGGTGACTTTGTAATGCGAAAGCTTCCGTCCGGGTTCAAAATTGGTTTTCGGTCCGGACCCATCGCCGGGGTTCCAAATTCGACAAGGCACATGCGGCAGTTGCCGGCAACCGACAATTTCGGATGATAACAATAGTGTGGCACTTCGATTCCGGCCACGGAACAAGCCTGTATCATCGTCGTCGGAATAGGGCACTTGGAAACCGGATCCTGAAACGTCTTCGAGACAGAGACATCTCGGCCATTCACCTTCAACGAGATTGTATTCGGTGGAGGCACCGAAGGTTCCGTTTCGTTTTGTGATGCGCTTGGCATGATGTTCCGCCGTATGCGTTGATCGATCGTTTGAGCCGCCTGATTTCGTTTAGTTATTCCGTTATCATTTCACTGTTGAAACTTGGGAAATCCGGTCTGCTTCGGTTGCTCCGCCAGCGGCGCGCCGGTCTTCCGCAGCCGCGCCCTTGGCTTCAAACTCGTCTTTGAACTTCCGCACGAAACTCTGCACTGGCCAAGAACACGCCTCACCAAACGCGCAGATGGTCCTGCCGCCAGGAATGTTGTCCGCGATCGTGAGCAAATAATCAGCGTCTTCCTTCCGCCCATCGCCGGATGCCAATCGGTTCAGGGCCTTGCTCATCCAGAGAGAGCCTTCCCGGCAAGGGGTGCATTGCCCGCAGCTTTCGTGAGCATAAAACTCTGAGATGTTTGCCAGTGCCTCGACGATATCCGTCGAATCATCCATGACAATGATCGCGCTGGAACCCGACATACTTCCCGCGGCCATTAGGGAATCGAAATCGTAAGGGAGATCCAGCATATCGATTTCTTCTTCGCTCTCCTTGGCATCCGAACCACGCTTCTTGAGCTTAAATCTCTCTCCCGCTTTGAACACTTTGGCGGACGAGCCTCCAGGAATCACGGCTTTAAGCGTTCGCCCCTCACGTAAACCGCCGGCAAAATCGTAAATGAGCTCGCGAATGGTCGCGTGCCCGACTTGGATCTCGTAGTAGCCGGGTTTTTGTACGTGACCGCTAATTGAAACGATTCGGGTGCCGGTGTTATTCGGCGTTCCGAGTCTTGCGTACTCGGCGCCCCCCATTTCGACAATGTGCTTCACAGCGCAGAGCGTCTCGACATTATTAACGATTGTCGGACACATGTAGAGGCCCAAAACAGCGGGGAAATAAGGCGGCTTGATGCGAGGATACGGTCGCTTGCCTTCGATGGATTCAATCAGGCCTGTTTCTTCGCCGCAAATATAGGCTCCGGCCCCTCGATGCACGTGGATTTCGAGATCGTAACCGCTTCCGAGAATATTTTTCCCCAGGAAGTTCTTCGATCGTGCTTCTTCCAGGGCTCGATTTAGGATTTGAGCGCCATCGGGCATTTCACCGCGGATATAGATGAACGCCAGTTTCACGTCGTTCGCGAAACAGGAAATCACCATTCCCTCAATTAGTTGATGAGGATCTTTGTAGATGATTTGACGATCCTTGAATGTGCCCGGCTCCGATTCATCGGCATTGCAAATCAAATAGATCGGTTTTCCGCTCTTCCGATCGACGAACGACCACTTCAAGCCGCAGGAGAATCCGGCCCCACCTCGTCCTCGAAGACCCGATATTTTTACTTCGTTCCGGATCTGTTCTGGAGCACCGACGGTCCGGTCCGCAGAAATGATCTTCGGTTCGAGAAGAAGCGTTTTCCGGAGCGTCTCATATCCTCCATGCCGCACGTACGAATCGAGGCCGGGAGTATAACCCTCCGAATCGATGTGTTTGAGAATGAGACGATATTCCTGAGCCATAAGAAGCGCCTTACCGCAGGTTCCCTGATTGCTCCAGCAAAAGCGAACCAGGCTGCTGACTCGCCCTCCAGGAGCATTTGACATGCAGACAACTTGACTCCCCTTGTAATTTGTCTAGCCTTTGAAGGCTCGGATTGCCGAATGGTGTAACGGTAGCACAGCAGACTCTGAATCTGCTTGTCATGGTTCGAATCCATGTTCGGCAACCATCCGGTTTTCGAGTTGGTGTCAGCGTTCCCATACGGTTTTTCGAAAACGGGTCTATTTGCATCCTTCGAGGATTCGCTCGGCTTTCTCCGGCGTCACGTTTTCGTGAGTTTCCTGGTTGCACATCATTACCGGGGGTGTTCCACAACTCGCCAGGCACTCCACAAACTCGATCGTGAACTTTCCATCTTCGGTCGTAGCCGGTCCGTGCGCGTCGCGCGCCAGTCCCAGTTTCTCGCAAAGGAAATCACGAAGTTTGTGCGAACCACCCAGCGCGCAACTGAGGGTGCGGCAGATTTTCAGTTGATGCCGTCCCGCACGTTCCTGCCGGAACATGGGATAAAAAGTTACGAGTTCAAGAATATTGATCGGCTGCAATTCCAGTTTTGCGGCGATCCATTCGATGGCCTCTTGCGAGACGTAACCGAAATGATCTTGAACGGCATGCAAGAGCATGACAGACGCGCTTCGTTTCACCGGATAGCGGGCGATCATCGCGTCGATTTCCGACTCCAAATTTGACGGAACTTTTAAAGCCATCGCATTCTAATGCGTTCGGATGCGCCTTGGTTTCATTCTGGGAGGCTTCCCGGAAATCGATCGGGGCGCGGTCAATTGAAGGCAGCGGTTCATCGGTCGCATTCCCCCATCACAAAGTCCAGGGAACCGAGAATGGCGACCGTATCGCTCACCATATTTCCGGGCAGCAAATATGGTAACACACTTAAATTCACGAACGACGGAGCCCGGATCTTCAATCGATGCGGAGTTCCGCCTCCCCGGCTATTAATATAGAACCCGAGTTCGCCTTTCGGATTCTCGGCGCCAAAATAAATTTCACCCGGAGGCACGTTCACCCCCTGCGTCACCAACATGAACTGATGAATTAATTCCTCCATGTTTGTAAGCACGTTCCGTTTGGGCGGCAAAACCGTTTTCCCATCCGGAATACTGACCGGACCACCAGGCAATTCATCGAGGCATTGATGAAGGATGCGCGTGCTTTGCCGCATTTCCTCCATTCGCACGAGATACCGATCGTAGCAGTCACCCACCGAGCCAATGGGGACGTCAAATTTCAACCGCTCGTACACCAAATACGGATGTGATTTCCGCAAATCTTGATCCACACCGCTGCCGCGGAGATTGGGCCCGGACAAACCGTAGTCGATCGCGATCTCACGCGGGATTACTCCGACATCTCGAGTGCGATCGACAAAAATTCGATTTCGCGTTAGAAGTTTCTCCGACTCATCAAAATTGAGCACGACTTCATTCAGGAAATGCCGGAGGCTTTCCGTCCAGCCCGGTGGAAGGTCGCGAGATAGCCCGCCGATCCGAGTATAAGTGGTGGTGAATCGCGCGCCTGTAAGCGACTCGATCAAGTTGTAGATCTTCTCGCGTTCGGTAAAAGTGTAGAGGAAAACCGTCATGGCGCCGACATCCATCGCAAACGCGCCCAAACCGAGAAGGTGCGCTGAAATTCGCGCCAACTCGCAACAAATCACGCGAATATATTGGCAGCGGGGTGGCAGATCACCTTCGATTCCCATGAGCTTTTCAACCGCCAAGGCGTAGGCCACGTTGTTAGCCAAAGGCGCGAGATAATCCAGCCTGTCCGTGTAAGGGATAAACTGGGTGTACGTCATATTCTCGGCGATCTTCTCATCGCCCCTATGCAAGAATCCAACGTCGGGAATGGCTTTGGTGATAATTTCGCCATCAAGTTCCAAAATGAGGCGCAAGACACCGTGGGTTGCCGGGTGGGAAGGGCCCATGTTCAGGACCATCCTATCACCTTCAAGAGTCGATGAATCGGATTGGGAAGCCGCCGCATCGCGTGCTGCCGCGGCCGTGTCCTTTATCTCCAATTCTTGGACAGGATTCATCGCGTTTGGGCCGTGGCGGTGTCTTCGGTCTCCCGGGCTCGCGGTTCTCGATGGATTGCGTCTTTGACTCCCGTTGTTGTGACAAATGGCCCGCCTTCGAGCGGCGCCGGATTTGTGAACGCAATCTCAGGGAGATCGGTGGGCTTTCCGGCGAGCGGAAAATCTTTACGGAGGGGGAAGTAGGGGTATCCGTCCCACATCAGGATTCGACGAAGATCCGGGTGTCCTCGGAACCGGATTCCCATCATGTCGTAGATTTCGCGCTCGTGCCAATCTGCGGTTCGCCATATGGACGAAGCCGTTGGAATTTCCGGGGAATTTTCGGACACGAATGTCTTAAGGCGCAAATGGCATTTGTGCTGCAATCCGGAAAGCTCGTAAACGACAGTGAACCTCGGGTCGTCGCCGTAGTTATCGACACTCGAAATATCGATCAAATAGTCGAAAGCCAGATGCGTTTTCGCATGCTCCAGAACTTCCTGAATTCGATCCGCGTTCGCCACAACGATGCTGATTTCCCGGCGGAACTCGACCGGCTCCAATAGGAGATCGCCGAAATGTCGCTTTAGCTTGTCCGCGTATTCGAGGGCCGGCATGCGAGGCTCTGTTGATTGTGGCTATACTTCAAAATCCCCGTTTAGGCGGCGCGTTTTTGCGTTGAGAGCACGGGTTCCTTGGCCACTTTCCCCTGAAGTTTAATGAGAGCATCCAGAAGCGCTTCCGGCCGTGGCGGACATCCAGCGACATAGACATCGACAGGCAGGATCTTATCGACTCCCTGAAGCACGGCGTAACTTCGATACATTCCCCCAGTTGAAGCGCACGCGCCCATCGCAATCACCCATTTGGGTTCCGGCATCTGCTGGTAGATTCGGCGAACAGCCAGTGCCATCTTATATGTCACCGTCCCGGCAACGACCATCAAATCTGACTGGCGGGGCGAAAACCGCATCACCTCCGAACCAAAGCGAGAAATATCGTAGCGGCTCGCCCCTGCCGCCATCAGTTCAATCGCGCAGCAAGCCAATCCCATTGGCAACGGCCAAAGTGAATTCTTGCGAAACCAGTTTAGGACCGCATCCACGCGCGTCACAATAAAATCGCCCTCGATCTTTGAATTATACCCAATTTCCGTGTTCGTTTGCATGCAGATTTGGCTAGCGCTGTGCCCGAATGGAACCTAAGTAAACACGCGCCAAACCGGGAGGCAAGTGATTTTGTGAATAATTTCACAAGGTCTGAATGCAGTCTCTCTCGCGTCGAATTTGGGTTCGTGCCGGTTCGTTCACGCGGCGGCTCTGTTGTTTCAATTCGGATTAATCGACGCAGGCACATTGGTAGGTTTCCCTGCTTGACTAGCATTCGCGCGCATCCAATATGTCGCGGCTATTACGTTCGAACACCAGAAGCACGAAGATACCGCTGGCGGAATACTTATGGCGAAATCGAAGGCTAAAGCGTCAGAAACAACTGTCACTCGAAAGAGGCGCCAACCTAATTCAAACTCACTGCGCAAGAATCCGAAAATCGGTGTTGCGGCCTTGAACGAGACTCCGGCCGACAGCAAACGGGCGGCGCGCGGGCAAAAATCTCGATCGAACGTGATTGGCAATGGAACGGCAGCTTCCCTTGCCATGGATATCGAGCCTGGCAGCAGGAAGCGTCCGAGTGATTCCAATGGGGAGACATCTTCCTCAAACAGTGTAAAGAGCGAAACTTCTTTCGATCTGAAAGAGAAGATAAGGGATCTGCTTCGCCTTGCGAAAGAGCAGGGATACCTAACCTACGGCGATGTGAACGATGCTCTTCCGGAGAACGTGATCACACCGGACGATCTCGACGAAATCTACAGCAAACTCAGAAATTTGGAGGTTGAAATTGTTGACCAAGCCGAAGTCGATCGCATTAAGCAGCCGGAGCCGGAGGAGGAAGAAGACAAAACAAAGTTGGATATTCTGGATGATCCGGTTCGGATGTATCTCAAGCAAATGGGCCAAGTACCGTTGCTGACGCGTGAGCAGGAAGTCGAGATATCCAAACGAATCGAGGACGCGGAGGGAGAGGTTAAAAGAATCATTTATGGATTTGGGTTTGCGGGAAAGGAACATATTGCCCTTGCGGAGAAACTGATTTCTGAGCCGCCCAAAGAGCGGTTTGACCGCGTAATCCTTGATAAGAAAATTGAGAGCCGCGATAATCATTTGCGCTCTCTTCGGAAACTCGTGAAAGAGCTGCGATTGGTCGATAAAGCTGTCGATGACCGCTACACGGATTGCCAGCGAGTCACGAGCAAATCGAAAAGGGAGAAAAGCAACGCATTGTTTCGAAGAGCCGATGAAAAGCTGCAGCGAAAGTTCTCAAAGTTCTTTTACAAGCAGAAGGTCATTGAGGAGATGGCTTTGGTGGCTGACAACATACACGATAAGATCCTTCTCAGCCTTCGCACGATCCAAGAATTCGAATCTCAGCGGAAAGTCGCGTACCAACAGGCGGTGATCCATGGTGAACAAAGCAAAATCAAGGATATCGAGAAATTCGTTCGAATGCGCTATTCGGATTACCTTGTTAAGTATAAGGAACTTCAGCATTTCACATGCAACGCGCTTCAGGCGAAAACTGAAATGGTGGAAGCGAATTTGCGCCTTGTTATTTCGATTGCCAAAAAATACACAAACCGCGGCCTTTCTTTTCTCGATTTGATTCAGGAGGGGAATATGGGGCTGATGAAAGCGGTTGAGAAATTCGAGTATCGCCGCGGTTATAAATTTTCGACGTACGCGACATGGTGGATTCGGCAAGCGATTACACGCTCAATCGCGGATCAAGCGCGCACAATCCGAATCCCAGTTCATATGATCGAGACGATCAACAAGCTGATGCGCGTGCAAAAGCAGTTGGTCCAAGATTTCGGAAGAGAAGCCCTGCCCGAGGAAATCGCGGATGAGATGCAGATTCCTGTCGAGCGAGTGAGGGCTGTTTTGAAGATGGCTCAACAACCGATTTCTTTGCAATCTCCCGTGGGTGACAGCGATGATACGAATTTTGGGGATTTTATTGAGGATAAGGCAGCTGATAATCCTTCTGAGATGACGAGTTACAGTTTGCTGAAGGACAAGCTAGGAGATGTCTTGACCAGTCTGACTGAAAGGGAGCGCAAGGTGTTGGAGCTTCGATTCGGAGTGGGTGACGGATACTCCCGCACATTGGAGGAAGTCGGAAAACAGTTTAAAGTCACTCGCGAGAGAATTCGCCAGATAGAGGCCAAAGCATTGCGCAAAATGCGACATCCGACCCGTATCCGGCAGCTTCAAGGATTTTTGGAAATCGAACAGTTGAAAATGAGCTCGGAACGTGTTTAAGGAATCTGTTTGCCGGTAAGGCGTTAAGAATTTGTTCTCCCGGAGGTTCTGCGTGTTCGGATGGGCAGCGAGCGATCCTGACATCGGCTGCAACTTTGCGGACGGACACATTTTCATTTATCGGCCCTCTGCTTGCAGCTTTGATTTATCCAGTAGGTTCATCCACGCACCCATGTAATGGCCGTGATCATGATACGTTCGGCCGCTGACGAGATTCCCATCCACGACGCACGCCTCGTTCACAAAGATTCCGCCGCACACCTCCAGGTCGAACTGGCATTTTGGAACAGTCGCCATGCGGCGCCCTTTAACACAACCCGCCGCTGCGGGAATTTCAACGCCGTGGCAAACACTGGCAACGGGCTTGTTCGTTTCAAAGAAATGCCGCGTAATGCGAAGCAAATCCGTATCGTAACGAATGTACTCGGGAGCGCGGCCACCGCTGAGAAAGATGCCCAGATACTCTTCCGGTTTGATATCTTTAAAGCAAATATCGGACTGAATTGAATATCCTTCCCATTCTTTTGTGATGGTCCAGCCCGGTTTCACCTCGTGGAGCACCATTTGGTAGCGTTTGACCTCTTGGCCAGCGACAACCGGTTTGTAGCCGCCCTCAATCAGGCGGTAATAAGGGTACAGGGTATCGACGGTTTCGGAGGCGTCCCCAACAACAATGATGACTTTATGTTCCATAAGTTCCGGTTTCCAAGAGTGTGATTGCGAATGAATGGGCGATGAGTTTGGCAACTTGCTATTCGAGAAGTTTGTTCAGAAAATCTTGTGATCGCGTGATCTCGCGAGTGACTTCCCGCGCAGTCGGAAGAATCGGAATGCCTCGAGGTACGGGATGCATAAATACTTGTGTGAATCCGCGGTAATTGATCTCTCGCAGAGAGTGTAGAATGGGCTTGAAGTCGAGGGAACCTCTACCTGGAAGCTGAAGCAACTCCTGCTCTTTGGGGAGCTTTGTCATGCATCCCATTCCATACTGCCATGCATAAAACATCTTGAGGCGGTCGCCGATGTCATGGATCAGACGCGCGAGTTCTTCCGCGTTGAGCCCGAGATTCTGCAGGTGATAGGGGGCCAGTGCAACACCCAGATGGGGTGACGGCTCGAGCTCCAAAAGCCATCGGATGGAATCAGCGGAATCGATTAAGTTGTTTCCGTGATTCTCAATCGCGATGGTAACGCCGTGCTCTTCGGCGGCAGCGATGTGTTCGCGCATCTGTTTTACAAAACTCTTCAACGCTGATTTGAGAGGTTCGCCATTCAGATTTTTCGGTCCCTCTCCGCCGGTAATGAGAAGTCCGCATCCGAGACGCTGGCCGAGGGCTATTTCTTCTGCCAGTCCGAAAGGACCGAGGTCGTAGCGGGTCAAGCAGCCGACCCGCAGTTGTTGAACTCCGAAAAGCGCCAAGGTCCGTTCGAACCCGAGTTTCTCGATCTCTTCGCGCTGTGCTCCGTGAGGCTGAGGCCAAACATCGACCGCATGGACACCGGTGCTTCGGATTTCCGGAAGAATTTCTTTAATCGGAAGCCGGCCGTACATGCAGGTGCTGATGATAAAGTTCAGGCGAAAGGCAATTGCCGCCGATCTACCGGTCCGGTTGAATAACGGGGCCGCCGCGCTCGCGCTCGACAAAAGCTTGCAGAACCCTCGGCGATTCATCATGGCTTGGATTGTCATTTCAAGATTTCGTGGGTTGCGATTCGCGATCGTACTTTCGCGGAGAGCATTTGGAAGACAGTGGATGACGCGGGAACCAACGAGACTTTGAAAAGAGGCGATAAAAGTCGAAATCTCCGAGGTTCAATGGAAAAGATTTTCAATTTTGAAATAGTCGCTACATTAGCCAGCGCACAAATGCCGGAGCAGCATAGACAACCAAATTTGATCTCCCACGAACCTTGGACAGTCTCTCGATGTTCCATTTCATTCGCGAGTCTATCACCATAACATCATGAATTCCAAACCAAACCTTTGCGCCGCTCTCTCTCGTCGAATGCTGAAGCTCGTTCATTTCATGCCTATCCGGTTTGCTGAAATTTCACGGATGCTGCGGATCACAGACCCACGTTCCGGAGCGCGCCTCTGTGAGGCGCAGCACGCCAAATCAATGAGGATCCCAATAAGCAGGATAGGCATCGTTCATTCAATCACTGTGTCCGTAATGGCACTGTTACTCGGAGAATTGATTTGCGCTCATTCGTCGGAGTTCAACACTCCCATTGCGATCACGAATGTGACAATTATTCCAATGCCGGGCAGGCGCGTGGATGCCGGGACGATTCTGATGTCTGGAGGCCGAATAGCTTCGGCAGGAGCCGGTGTTGAAATTCCACCGAACGCGGAACGAATCAACGGAACCGGGCTTTGGGCGTATGCGGGTTTCATCGACGCCGCGAATGATGTGGGTGTAAGCGCATCGGCGCCAAGCCAGGCGGAGCTCGATCGGTTATCGGACACCGAACAAGACGTTGGAGAAGGTCCTCGCACCGCTATGCAGAAAGCCAATCGGAACGGCATTTGGCCGCATCGCACGCTCGAAGATCTCTATTCTATTGATGCGGATAAGCTGAACGCCTATCGGAAAGCGGGCTTTACAGCGGCACTGGTGACGCCGCGACTGGGGATTCTTCCGGGGCAGGGGAGTGTGCTGCAGCTTTCTGGAGATCCATTACGTTCGATTACGATTGCGCGTCGCGTGACTCAATTTGTGGCTTCGAGCGCTTCGGGAGCAAGCGCGTTCGGCGGCCGTGGCTATCCATCTTCTCCGATGGGTGTCGTGGCCCTGATTCGGCAGACTTTCCTTGACGCGGAGTGGTACCGTCAAAGGCACGACCTCTTTTCCCGATACCCAGCAAATCTGGAACAAGTGCCGGCTGATCCGGTGCTCGATGCAATGGCGGAATTGATTGAGCGCCGTCAAAAATGTCTCTTTCTGGCAAATGAATCGGGCGAGATTCACCACGCGCTCGATTTGGCGAGTGAGTTAAATCAATCGGCCATCATTCTTGGTGGGTCGGAAGCATGGAAAACTGCGAATCGACTTGTGTCGCAAAGAGTGCCGGTCATCGCAAGTCTCGACTGGGGCAAGAAACCGGAACTTGCGCCCGCAAAAAAGAGCAAATCTTCGGACGCCACTCAGTTTCCCGTTGCTCTATCATGGGATCGTAATTGGGAGAATGGTTTCTTTGAACCCGAGGCTGTCCGGCGCGCTCGGATCCGGGAATGGGAAGATCATGCCTCAAATATTCAGCGACTCTCGGATGCTGGAGTCGCCGTCGCGCTCACCAGCCACGGCCTCAAGTCTCCCGATTTGGTCTGGAAAAATCTTCGCGCGGCACTCGACTTGGGTTTAACTCCAGATCAGTTGCTTGCGGCTCTGACCACAGGCCCGGCATCGATTTTCGGGTTAGAGGAACAGATTGGCACCATCACGAAAGGCAAGCTTGGAAACCTGACTCTCCTAACCTCTGCGATTGAGAACAAAGAAAGTTTGGTTCGGTACGTTTTTATCGAAGGCAGACCGTTTGTATTCCCAGTGTCGAAAGATCCTTCCGAATCAAAAAAAGAAAAGGATAACGAAGCAGCCGCATCCGAGAAGTCGAAAGAAGAATCCACGGAACTGACCAAGAATACTGCTGATTCACATGACTGGGAATTTGAACTGGCCAACGATCGCGAACGTCCTCTCGTTTCAGACGGAAACTTGCTGCTCAAGAATGCGACACTGCTCACGGTGGCGGATGGAACTTTGCACGGAGTTAATATCTCGGTGAGCGAGGGTCGAATCCATGCAATTGGACCTGAGGCAGAGGCGCCGCCGCACGCGACAACGATAGATTTGACCGGCTACTGGGTGATGCCTGGAATCATTGATCCTCATTCGCACTTGGCTGTTCGCGGTGTTAACGAAGGATCCCAATCGATTACTTGCGAAGTGCGGCAGAGCGACGTGGTGAATCACGCGCAGTTGGGAATCCATCGGGCGCTTGCGGGCGGCGTAACGACGATTCACACGATGCACGGCTCGGCGAACTCGATTGGAGGACAAAACGCGGTGTTAAAGCTGAAGTTTCAATCCTCGCCGGAAGAAATGCTGGTGACGACCGGGCCGCGCATTGTCAAATTCGCGCTCGGTGAAAACGTCACGCGCGCGCGGACACCCGCCCGGTTTCCGAATACGCGCATGGGCGTCGAGTCCGTGATGCGGCACGCGTTCAATGCCGCCCTGGAGTATCGCCGGGAATGGGAAACCTATGCCGCTGGAAAGTCGGCGGGCGAGGTTGTGGAACTTCCGCGGCGTGATTTGCGCCTCGAGGCTTTGAATGAAATTGTGAAGGGGGATATCTGGGTTCACAGTCACTGCTATCGGGGCGATGAGATCCTTCGATTGCTGACGGTCGCGGAAGAATATGGGTTTCGAGTGGCAACCTTGCAGCATGTGCTCGAAGCTTATCGGGTGCTTCCTGAGATGTGGAATCACGGCGTGGGCGGATCGACATTCTCAGATTGGTGGTCCTATAAGAAAGAGGCGTTCGACGCCATTCCCTACAATGCCGCGATGATGATGCGGGCTGGAATCGTATCGAGCGTCAACTCGGACTCGGCCGAGGTTATCCGGCATCTGAATCTTGAAGCCGGGAAGAGCCTTCGATTCGGCGGATTAACGGCCGACGAGGCGCTTCGGTTGATCACGATCAATCCGGCGATTCAAATTGGTTTGGACAAACGCATTGGCAGTATCGAAGTGGGAAAGGACGCTGACTTTGCGGTCTTCAACGGGCATCCGCTCGATACGCACGCGCGCAATGTGATGACTGTCATCGAGGGCGAAGTCTATTTCGCGGAGCGCGGACTCGATATTCGCGCGATGCGGCCGGGACCATCCAAAACCTATATCCCGGCGCCTCCGCGTCCGTTAATGAACATTCCGCGGGCTCGGAATGGACGCTATGCCATCGTGGGGGCGACCGTTCACCCGATCGCGTCCCAGACCATTACCAATGGAGTCGTGATCATGGAAAAGGGTGTCATTCGTTCGATCGATCGGGAACTTGAGGCTGCGGATGATTTGACAGTTGTGGATGCCGCCGGGCTTCACGTGTATCCGGGTTTGATTAACGCGGCAACCCAGTTGGGCGCGGCCGAAATCGCGGCCTTTGAGCAGACGCTGGATTCCAGAGATTTGGCGACCTTCCAACCTGAATTAAGGGCGATTTCCGGAATCAATCCGCACAGCGAGCATCTTCCAGTGGCGTTGTGCGAAGGGATCACCACGGCTCATGTCGTGCCGGGCGGCGGGATCGTCTCCGGAGTGGGAGGTGTCATTCAATTGAGCGGCTGGAGCATGCCGGAAATGCTCCGGGAGGCCGAAACGGGATTGATCGTGAAGCTGCCGTCCTTGCCTTCGGATTTGGGAGAAGACGGGCGGGACAAACGACTGGGTGATCACGAAAAGAAAATGGTCGAGATTGAAGCGTTCTTTCGCAGAGCGCGCCATTACGCGATGGTCAGAGATCTGAAAGGGTCGCGATTCGTTAAAGATATTCGGCTGGAAGCGATGGCGCCGTATGTCACAAAAAGCAAACCAATCTTCTTCCGCGCCAGTTCGTACAAAGAGATACTTGAGGCAATCCGGTTTGGTGAGGTTTTTGAATTGAAAACGGTGATCCTCGGTGGCGGAGAAGCTTGGAAATGCGCGGACAAATTGGCGGAAAAGGGAATCCCGGTCATCTTGACGGAAGTCTTTTCAGTCCCGGACGATCGATTTGAGCGTTGGGATTCGTTTTACACGAACGCGGGTAAACTCGAGAAGGCGGGAGTGCTTTTCTGTATTGCCACAGATGGCGCTCAATTCGCCCGCCAACTGCCGCTTCAGGCCGGAATGGCGGTCGCTCACGGTCTTTCTGAAGCGCGCGCGCTTCGGGCTATTACGCTGGACGCTGCGCGAATTCTTGGACTCGAAACACGGATTGGCTCATTGGAATCCGGAAAGGTCGGGGACGTGATTATTACGAATGGCGATCCGACGCAGGCCAGCACCCGGACAGTCGGTTGTTTCATTGCGGGAGAGCCTGTCGAACTGACCAGCTTGCACGAACGAAGCTACGAAAAGTTTAGCGCGCGGCCAAAGCCCGGACTGAAGCCAGTGGGTGACTTGCGGGGCCCCCCTCCGATGCGCATTCGCTGAGGAATCCAACAGCAGCGATAATTGCGAATCGAAAGAGAAAAGAAATGGCACGAATAGCGAATGTTAACGCGAAAGAAATCGATCCGAGCCTGACTGAAGTCTTTGACCGGCAGGTCGAACGATGGGGTTGCAGGCTTGCTCCGTATCAAGTTTATGCCAGGCGTCCGACCGTCTTCCGTGCTGTCATCGGGATGTGGGAAGGGCTCCACGCGTCCGGCTTGCTCGACGGAAGATTGGCTGCACTCGTCAATCGGCGGGTTGCGGCGCTGAACGGATGTGTTTTCTGACAGGATATCAACGCCGCCGTGGGCGGCGAACTGGGTGTTTCTGTCGAGAAGATACTGGATCTTCCGAACTATGCCGCGAGTCCGCTTTACACCGACAGCGAGAAAATCGCGCTGGAGTACGCGGA
Source organism: Verrucomicrobiota bacterium (assembly GCA_027623095.1). Lineage (GTDB taxonomy): Bacteria > Verrucomicrobiota > Verrucomicrobiia > Limisphaerales > SIBE01 > JAIPJX01. Next base: position 11,530 of record JAQBVM010000031.1, on the reverse strand, counting down.
CCGGATGACAATCTCGGATAACGATGTTACGGACGAATTCTTCGAACGCCTGAAGCAGCATTTCAGTGAGGATGAAATCGTGGAATTGACCGCGGGAATTGCCTGGGAGAATTGCTCCACCAAATTCAATCGAGCGCTGAGGATCCAGTCGCAAAACCTGTGGAAAAGCGGCGGATGATTCGTAAGGCAGCGCGATTCAGCGTTTTGTCTGGATCAGATTCGGTTTTGTTTGCGGGTGGCTTCCCGAATGGATTTTAGCCGAAGCACGTCTTTCATGGTAGCCGCTTCCTTCGCCTCCAATTCTTGCGCGCGTTGAAGCACTTCTCGAGCGCGGTCCTTTGGGACAACAACCACTCCGTCCGAATCGCCAAGCACGATGTCACCCGGGTGAACGGTGACATCGCCGCAAATGACAGGTTCGTTTTTCGAAACGTTCACATACCTTCCCAGCGAGCTTGATGGAACGATTCCTTTTGCGAATACAGGGAAATTCATCGCTTTCAGCTCCAGCGCATCGCGACATCCGGCATCCATTACGGCCCCGGCCAAGCCGCGCGCCGTGGAGCCGGTTCCCATGATGCCTCCGAATGCGGCGACATCGGCGGCGTCTGGTCCATCAAATACGAGCACGAGAACATCGCCCGGTTTGCCTGTGTCAATCAGTTCAAGGGCCATCGTCGGCGGTTGGCTTTCCGAGGACGGTTTAGCGAGAACCGTAACCGCGCGTCCACAGAGTTTGGTTTGAAAAACAGGTTTGATCTCATGCGACATGAATCCTCGGGCGCCCACAACCTGATCGATGGCATCAGAGACGGAAGCCGTGGCAAGCTTTGAGAACCCTTCGAGCACGGCGTCGCGATCGGCGGAATGACGGACGTGCGTTGAAGTACATCCCGGCATCCAGACCGCCAAAATTATTAGAATTGCGAGCGAAGCCTGTCTCGATTGCCGTTTGAAGATCACGTGTAATCTTATATCGAATGAACCGAGCGGGAGGCAATCCCAATTCGTCGGGCGCATCTTCAAATGAGGACAGTCCCGTCCTTCCGCCGTGGAAGACGCGCCGACTCTCGTTTCTCTTGGTGGGGCGACACTCCGTGAAGCCCTAACTTCTCCTTGTGGGACGGGTGTCTTGTAAATCGGAGCTGTGGAAACGCCGGACTGCTTGGATGTCTCGATGTTTCCGTTGTGCCTTCTCATTCCAGAAACGAAGGCACGATGATCACGACGATGAATGTCACTGTTGCGGCATGAGAGGGTTTGCGCCCACTTAGACCGAACCACATGCCAACCCAGCTCAAGGCGAACAGGTTTGTCGCAAAAGAGACAAAATCCAGCACTGTCGTCGCGAGCATATACACCGGGAATTCTATTTTCACGGAACCTGAAGCGGTTAAGGGCATCTGCATCGACGTGCCGGCTGTACTGATGAACACTCCCGCCACGAAAGCCGCTTTCCAGATCAATGCCAGCGCCCACGCCCGGTCTCGCCGGGAACGGTTCTTCATCCACAAGATTGGATTCACATCCAATAAACTTTTCCGCCGTTCTCCTTCCGCCGTCCGAGTTCCACGGCTCCAGCGATCCCAGCGGTTCCACAGCGATGTTTCACCCGCATCGGCGTCGTCTTGCCGGACTCGCGCAATTCTCCGGCACGCGGAAAACAGAAACAGCCATGCCGCGCCATGCACTGTGATCAAGGTGATCCAGAAACTTTCGGGACTTGGTAGATACGCCGCCTCTTGCGCGAGCAAAAACCCATAGACGGGACTCCCAAAAGCCAGCAAACCGCTCGCGACCTGAAAGTTGCCAAAGTTCAAAATGTAATCGAACAGGAACGGGAATCCCGTGATCAACCCCAGCAGCACAGCACTCGTCCAAATCGCTTTTTGATCGTTCGTGCTGCGCGAGGATGTCCAAATGCCCATCGCCAGGCTACTTCTCAAATTCCACTCTTCGTTTATCGAGCTGATCGAGGATCTCTGGCGTTCCTTTCAACTCCGCCAGCGGGCGCAACTGTTTGAGAATATGCTCCCAGTCGAGCTTCCCTGTTTGCCGGACGATGATGCGCTCGACGTCCACCCAATCCTGTCCGCGGCCAGCGAACGCTTTCATCACCACCAGATCCTCGGCGGAGCAGGTGCGTAGCGCGATCTTCGGCGGATAATCAAATAACGTGGAACGTTGCACAGCCAAGGCTTCGAACGGCAACGCTCCGAGCGCCACATCCAGGCCGACGCCAATGCGCGAACGCAACAAAAGAACCCGTCGCTCCAGGGCAAATTCAGCGGCGTTGGGAATCCTGCCTTCAAAGTGTTCGAGCAGGACGCGAATGAAGCGTTCCTCGCCACCGAAGCCGGTCACGAGAGTGAGATCGGCATCCACAGTCTCGCGCGGTTCACCCCACCGTTGGAGAGCCAGTCCGCCGATGAAACAAAACTTCCAATCCTGCGATTGGCATACCGCTTGAAGCTCAGCGGCCGCATGGATGACTTCAGTCACGGCCAGCCGCCTTCATAAACCAACGCTGCTGTTCGACCAGACCGGAACCCGGTTTGGGCGCTCGCGGTGGACAAGTGTAGTCAGCGGGACCGCAAAGAAGCGCGAGGGTCTGGCGGGTGTCGAGTTTCCGAATCTCCTCCCGCCGAATTCGCTCCAAGTCGGCTCCCGCGAGATTCCATGTCTCAACCCACCGCCTGCCGAGAGCAATCTGCTCCGGGGTCCAACCAGCGAGGGCGGAAGATTCTTCGTTCATAAAAAAAGGTCAATAACACGATAAATGAGGGTTCTCCATTTTGAAACAAGCAACCGATCATTTCTTTAGCATGCGTCTGATCTTTTCCGAAAGTTATCTGAAATCCGCTTCATAGTTTTTCGCTCCTCAATTAGTTGAACCCGTCACTTCTTCGGAAAACTGACGTTCCAGGCGGCTGCAACGACGGCTCACAAATGTCCACAGCCATCCGGTAAGCACTGCTAAGAGGCAAAAAGCCCCCAACGCGGCGACCCTCACATCCTGCATGCCTTCATTCTGGAAACTATTGACCGAGGGCCCGAGTGGACTCAAGTATAGGATAAACCTCGCCGCTTCGTTTATTTCCTCGGAGCCATTCCAAAACTTCAATAATTCCCCGGCAGCAAAAGGAATTACCGCCCAAACAAACACAACACCTCCGTAGAGCTTCATTCCGTGAACCGGCGCGGCCAGCTTGCACAACTGCGCCATGGTCGAATAGGCGACACAGCAGATGAGCACGGAGAAAAGCAGAAACAGGAGTGACAACGGATCGAGGAATCTTGCCATCGCCGCCTCTCTTGTAATTGCAACCGTTAGAATGACAGCCGCAAAGACCAAGACGAGAGTTATTACAAAAGGCAGGGCTAATGATTTCTCATCCAGTATCGCGATGCCTCGGGGATGTCCGCTCTTTCTTTGCCGCACACCGAGGCGGAAGGCGTAATGACCGGGCGCGGCAACCGCCGCGACGAAGGCGCACCATGCATGGGCCAGGATGGTGCAGATGGAGATCGGTATCAAAGGGTTCGAATGAATCGCAACCGCCGACCATAGATAACTTCCCATCAGGCCGAACACGACCATCGAACAGCAGAGAAGTTGAGTCTTGCTCCAAAGTGATTGCGAGTCGTTTTCGATGCGGCGCGCGGCTCCGGCCCAAAAGGCAAGGAATAGAAAGGCGTTAACACAACATGTTAGCACGATCCCGCTAACCGGTGTTCCGAAGAACAAGACCCGGTAACCGCCACCGTTGGTTTGCGCCAATTCCAGGAGTGAGTGAATGGGAAATAGGCATGTCCAAATGCCCGAGCCCAGGCCGGGGCCGCCAGTTCGGGTGACCCCGAAAATAATCGTCGGTCCGATCCAAGCGAGGACCAGAATCAACACGATCGGCGAAGTCCGTTGCGCAGTCTTCTCCTTTCGGAGAGCGGATACCAGCGTCGAAAGCGAGCAGTATGACAGGCTGAAAACTACCAGCAGAAGATAGGCAAGTCCGTACGTGGCCATCGACACACCGCCGCAGACGACACACATCATCGTGACCGGCATCGCAACGGCCGCCAGACGATACTGCACAAACGGTACTCCGAGAATCTTGCCGAATGCCACGGTGTAGGGATTCATGCCGGTGATCCTTTGAAAATCGAGCGTGTTGGACTGTCTTTCAGAGGAAACCGAATCGCTGCACCCATGCGCGCCGAAGCCCAAAAGCTGCAAAAAGTTGAAGCCGATAATTTGGAAAAAAATGCTTTGGAAGCAGGTTTGGAAACTCCGATAAAAGGGAATTCTGTAGAAGAAAAACAGGTTCACCGCGAGGCATAGTCCGCAGGCCACAAGAAAGACGGTGGAGGATGTTGAGGCTTTTCCCTTGCGCATGCTCTTGCGGAAGTAGCGCATGAATTCGGGATTTTCAGAAAGGAGTTTCATCACGAAACCTTGTGGGCACCGATTTTCAGGAAAATGTCCTCCAGGTTTTCCCGTTTTTCATAAAATCCTTTCACGCCAACGCCTGCCGTCACTATCGCTCGCAATAACCCAGCAGTTTCCTCGTCATTTCCGGTGAATTCCACAATCAACTCTAAGTCGTTGGCGGTATGGGAATGGACTTTCGGATGGGCGTCCAGCAATTCCCGAAGTTCCACCACACCGCTGATAACTTCCAGGTGCAGTCGCGTGGAGCCCTTAAGCCGGCGCAGCAGCTCGTCGATGCGGCCCGCGACAACGAGTTTGCCCTTCTCAATAATTCCTACCGAGGTGCAAAAATCCGACATCTCCGTTAAAATATGAGACGAGATGATGATGGTTTTTCCGAGTTTGACGAGCTCCTTCATCAGCTCTCGAAACTCGATGCGCGCCATGGGATCGAGTCCGGATGCCGGTTCGTCAAGAAACAGGACTTCTGGATCGTGGATCAGCGTTTTGGCCAGGCAAAGGCGTTGTTTCATCCCGCGGGAAAGCGTCTCAACGAATGCATCCTCCTTTACATTCAAATCCACGAGCTCGACAACATCCTTGGCCCGCTTGCGCCTTTGGGAAGACGGTATGCGATAGGCCATCGCAAAGTAGTCGAGATACTCCCACACTTTGAGATCGTTGTAGATTCCGAAATCATCCGGCATGAATCCGATTTTTCGGCGAACATCGGCAGTTTCATCCTCGGCGTCGTAACCCAGGATTTGGATTCGTCCGTTGCTGGGTTCAAGCAAAGTGGCCAGCATGCGGAGTGCAGTCGTCTTCCCCGCTCCGTTCGGTCCGATCAAGCCGAAGCATTCCCCCGCGTTCACAGAGAGAGTCAAGTCGGCGACGGCTATCGAGTTGCCGAAAACTCTTCTCAATCCCTCAGTTTGAATCGCGGTTTTCAAAGGAAGATAACCTTACGGTTTGGAACGCGGCCTTCCAGGCCGCAGCACGCGAAAACTGTGGGAAACAGAAGACCGAATCGAGCGTTTCGCTAAATCAAACCTGCTGCGGCCTGGAAGGCCGCGCGCCGAAGTCAAAAGCGCCGCTGTGATGTCACTACTCATTTTGCGCTTTTCGTTCTGCAATGATCTCGAGGGGATCCAGCGAATAGGCTTGAGGCGCGACAAATCGAATCACGTCGCGAAGCGCGACGACGCGGTATTCGTGATCGTGAAGATACTTCATATACTCGCGAAAACGCTCGGGTGGCGTGTGGACCCACGGATGTTCGTTATCCGGCGCGCCATGAAACTGGAGCACGGCAATTCGTCCATTCTTTGCCTGATAAACGGCTCTTTGAAAATTACCAAGGGTCCAGTCAGGGCGCGCGTCACCCGCGGACGGAATGTATAGAGGATGGTCTTTTTGAGGTTCATACGCGAAGCCGCGTCCGCCTTCGTAAGGTTCTTCCGGAGCGCCGCCTCTTCGCGCCAGTTTGAAACCGAGCCGGCGCAGGATCGGGAATGCAGCCGGTGTAATTGCGTTTCCTGGATAGGCAAACGACGTCGGTTCCGGAATCCCGTGCGCGCGGCATTTGGCGGCAATCGCCTCAATCTGTTCTTCAAGTTTGGAAAGCGTGTTGGGAGTGACCCCCATATGATCGCGCGTGTGATTTCCGATCTCGAAACCCTCGCGATGAAGCGCGGCGATCTGTTCCCAGGTCATGTAATCGGTCTTATTGGTTCGGAAACTGAATCCTTCCGTAATGAAAAATGTGGCCGAGAAACCGTACTCCTTCAAGATCGGCCGGACCACGCTGTAATGGGAAGCAACCGAATCATCGAATGTCAGAACCACCAACTTGTCGGGGACGGGTTCCGCGCCTCGAGCGTGTAAAGCGAAGTGGAGGAGAGCGAGGCAGAATAGAGGGATGAGTTTGGTTTTCACGGAAACAGTGTGTTTCACTTTGGAAACTCGATGACAATCTTCAGCGCCTGTTGTTCACCCTTGGCCAGCCGAGTCATGACCGCCGGGGTCTCTTCGAGGGTGCAACGGCCTTCGATGAAAGTAGCTAGTTCCTTTTTGATTCGAGGAACCATCGCGAGCGCGTCGGCGAACGCCGCGCGATCAAAACCGTAGGTTCCAATAAACGAGATTTCATTGCTCACCACATCCTGAAGGGGAAGGGCGACTTCTTTGGCGAGATTGCCAATCAAAAGCACGGCGCCGCCAGGTCGGACCAGTTTCACGCATTGGGCGAAGGAACCTTTGCTGCCGACGGCATCGATAACCAGATCCGGTTTATCGCCCAACGCCGATTGCACCTTTGCGGAGACGGATTCCAGGCTGTCGCTCGTCTCGACGATGACTGGAATTCCACCGAACGACGCCGCACGCCGCGCTTTTTCCGGAATCGTGTCGAGAACCGCGATCGCGGACGATTTTTGTTCGCGCGCCACGAGCAATGCCGAGAGGCCAATGGTCCCGGATCCAACGATGGCGACCTTCTCAGCCGAAATATTTTTCGCGGCCAGACGATGAAACCCGTGCGTTACAATCCCAATCGGTTCGGTCAACAGACCGATTGCCGGATCGACGCCTTCCGGCACGATCAATGCATTCTCCGCTGGAATTGCCAGATATTCCGCCATGGCGCCACGCTTGCCAAGGTTGACACCAATAATTTTCTTGTTCAGAAAACTCGGATCACCTTCCTCCGGGGTGGGGGCAACGTCGGCGATGATATTATAGACCGCCACCCGTTTCCCGATGTCCGGTCCGGTGACGCCGGGGCCTTTGCCGACGACCGTTCCCACCGCTTCGTGGCCCATCACCATTCCCGGGGCTCGACGTCCGCTCTCGCCTGTAAAGCCATGCACGTCGCTGCCGCAAATCCCGACGGCATCCATTCTCAATAGGACTTCACCCTCTTTGGGCTCTGGTTTGGGCAGATCTTCCAAAGACATTTTCCACGGTCCATTGTAAACGACGGCTTTCATTTTATTAGTCTGATTGAACTTAATTCGGTTTCTCGACCCGCAACAGAAACGGCGCCTTGCATTGCATGCAACGCCTTAATCAGGTTCCCAGAGGTCCGAAGCAAGGCCAAAATCTCCTGAGCTCCTGTTACTGAGGAGACCGTAGTTTTGACGACACTTGTTACGTTTGTAGTCCCGCCTTTAGGCGGCCCGGACCGGCTGAAGCCGGGACTACGAACGCCGGGCCGTCGCCCATCCCACTGTCTCCTCAAGATGTAACGGGACGTTGCCCCCAAGGCAATGGAATTGTGGGCTTCCTTCGATGGCGGTCTTCCCTCGTGTCTTTCGGTCTGTCTTTAAACCACGTGACAAGCCTGGCCAACTGCTTGGTGGCCTCGTCGAACGCTTGTTTTCCCTTCTCAGCGGTGGCTCGTTCGGCATCGCCGAGAACCCCCGTTTTTGAGTAACTGCTCGTCCACGAGACGACGGTTCCCGGTCCCTGTGCGAACAGATCGACATACTGGAACGGACTATTCTCCTCGTTGAAGGAAACCACACCGCTTTTGATGAGATCTTTCCGGACGTTATCGCCGTCAAGATAGAGATACATCGAGGTTTCCAGCTCGCATGCGTGCGCACAACCGCCCGGGAACTTGCTCTCGCGCCATTTCGGCAGGAACTCTTTGTCCACGGTTAGCATGCTCCACCAGGCGCTGAGAATGCACTCGGCGTCGGTCTCCAGATTCGTCCGGCGAGCAACGAGGTCCAAGTTCGGCATATTGGAGCCGTGCCCATTTAACAAGAGGATCTTCTTGAATCCGTGATAGGCGAGCGATTTGGTGATATCCAGCACATGGTGCATGAAGTGCTCGAAATCGTTGTTAATTGTGCCGGGGAAATCCATCACATGCCCGGTATATCCGTAGTTGACCGACGGAAGAACCAGGGACGCCTCGGGAACGAGTTTCGCCGCGCCGAGCGCAACCTGCGTCGAGCAGAGAATATCGACATCCAGTGGAAGATGCGGGCCGTGTTGTTCCACTGCGCCGCACGGAATGATGCAAACCTTTCCCATCTCAACGACTTCGTTAATCTCAGGCCATGTGAGTTTTTCGTAACGGATCTCGGTCTGGACGCGCGTGCTCATAGCCGGTTCATTCCTGCCGCACGGCCGCATTCCTGTGCGCATTTCAAGACCGGATCGGAACAGTAACGGGAGATTCGCAGAACTCCGCTATCGAGGAGACAAAGGGTTGGATTCAGTGCAACCATTGTGAGAATTCTTTCTGTGGGGTGTTCAGGACCAGTTCGACTCGTCATTCGTTCAATGCGCCATATTTGAGGGCATTGTATCCGTGCTTGCAACCCGGAATTAGAAAAACTGAATAGAGCCAAAACGCAACAAAGTTGCTCCGAATGAGGAAAGACCCACCTTCCGCTCTTCCGTCCGGGAGGATGCGCCGGCTCTCGTTTCTCTCGGTGGGGCGACACTCCGTGAAGCCCTGAATTCTCCTTGTGGGATGGGTGTCTTGCGAATAGGAGCTGTGGAAACGCCGGATTGCTTGGATGTCTCGGCGTTTCCATTATGCCGGCTCGTTCGGGTTGTTCGCCGCAAGGTTGATAAGGGCTCCACAGACTGGCTTCCCAAGCCCTGCAAGTTAGGTGCCCACATGAGATGTTCGCTTCGCGAAAAGCAGTGTCGCCCCACCGAACCGCAGGCGGCTGAAACTCGATTCCAATTCCAATAAGCGATCAAAATGAGACTAATTCGTTTGAAAGTGTTTATTGAGTTTCCCCTCTCCCGTCCTACGAACACCCTCGCCCCATCGGATGGGGGAAGGGGCGAGGGGATTTCGTCTCATCTCGAAAGCGAATTGGAATAACCAGTTGCAGCAATGATCCTTAATAGCTCTCCAGGGATCACCTGCCTTCGCGCTCCTCTCCTCAATCCGATTAAAAAAAAGCAGCCGTTCAGGCGTGTCCTCGTTCAGATGCGCCCTTGCGCCAAAGCGTTCGCAATCTTTCCCTTGCGAGACGGCATGATGTGTGCTCTTATTGTTCCGTTCTCAACAAGGTGTGCAAAGTGGGACAATCGACGAACAATCTAGCGCGGGCCATTGCGGAGACAATGGGTTATCGCTACCTCTTGCTTCTCTCGCCCCGCGCCAAGCCGTGGATCGAATGGGCGAGACGTAGCCGCTACTCGGCCCCGGAATTGCGAAGTTTCTCGGACGTTTCACCGGGAGAATTCGACTGGATTTGCAACGCGGTATTTTTCCGACCCGCCCAAGAATGGCTGGACGAAATACAGCGTTGGGACGCGTACAAGCTGGCCGCTGAGGGTCGTACTCGGGCTGAAATTGAATCCGCCCTTTGGATTACGAAGCCGTCCGAGTTTTGGGCTGCTTTCGAAAGGTACCACGGCCACACTCCCGAAGAGGTCGCCCCGATGTTTCAGCGATGGCGCGCGCAAGAGGAGCGCAGACTTTACCTGTTTTTTGGGATCGCACCGTTCCCGGAAGATTACGTCGTGCCGCCGCTTTGGGAACGTGCCCTCTTCGCTCTCACGCTCATGACGCTGATCCCATCCAGCGTGTACGACAAGCGGAACGGCGATGTCCGGACGTTTCTGCTGGAGTTTCTGCACGGCAGGATTTTGGAGGGACGCGAGTCCGCGGGGGAAGCCCTGGCCGAATTGGCGTATGCGCCGTTGCGGACCTGGCTGCGAACGAAGTATCCCAAGGCCGATGCGGACCTCATCGCCGGCGCAAGCGCCAAGGCGATAATGGATTACCTCCAACAGCCCGAAAGATACGATCCTAGCCGCAAAATGACCCTTGAAGGGTTTATTCGGCAGGCTGCCTGGAGAAAGGCTTCCAACCTCACTCGCGATTTGAAACTCCGAAACCAGTGGGAAGTATTGCAGGATCCAGAATGTTTCACGCTGTTTGAAACAGAGCCCGTTAACGAACCGGAGGAAGGATGGGAGCAAAGCGAAGCTTGGTTCGAAGAATTCTTGAAGGGCCTGAACGAGTCGGATAGGCAAGTGATAGAGCTGATTTGCGAAGGGACTAGCGATCGGAGCTTGTTTGTTGAGGTTTTGGAGCTTGGCGACCGGTCGGAAGCCGAACAACGAAAAGAAATCAATCGCGTGAAACAGCGGCTGCGCAAAGCATTGCGACGATGGATCCGGAAGAAGACGCGACGCTCACTCGGCGGGCAGAAATCCCCCTGATTTCCATTGGAAGAAGAGTGTGATTGAATTTTTTTTCACCTTTTTTGAAAAAGTTTGTCCGATTTTGGGTTGGTCGGGGAAGTACATTAATAGAGACGAGTAGCGAAAGGCCGGTCGAGGACGAACAGGATGAATGGCTGGCTCGGATCGAGCAAGTCCTGAGTTGGACTGAATCAGCGGAATGGTCAACTGCTGGAGCTGATTGGAAAAGGCGAGAAGAAATGGCCGGTGTTTGCTGAAGTCTTGGGCTTGGCCGAGTGGCCGGAGGCCGAATAACGGAAAAAGCAAATGAAAAAACAGCGCCTTTTGAAACGTCTGTGGCGCACCGGGTAGTGCAAATGGTTGTTCAAAAGAGCCAGTCAGTTTGCGGCAGATCGTGAAGGGAAAGCCATGACGGAGCATGAGCTTACTCAACCATTCCACGAAACCGGTTTAGACGCAGCAACGCCAGCAAAGGTGAATACCCTTGGTTGTCAACACGCGGAACTGACCAGTTTACGATATTATATGCTGAGGATTAAACTAATGTGCTTAAAGAAAGCCGCACTAAACTTACAACGGTTCAATTACCTGAGGAGCTCTGAATGCTGCAGTAAGGCAAATTCAACAATGCCTTCGAGGAACATCAGCTTGCAGTGTGCCAGTGCGTGCAATCTCTTCGGTGGATCCTTAACTCTCCGTTATCGGAGTTCTATCTCGGCGATGCTGGTGCTCTTTTGTATTGTTCATTTTAATGCTTTTGCGCACAGCGACAACAGTCACATCGCATTTGAGGTTTCAGGATCGGTTCGCGAAGTATTTCCCGATGAGCAAAGGAAAGACATCGTTCGCTCTTTCACATGTCGTGTGCAAGATAGCAAGTGGGACCCAAATCCTCGCCTAAGCGGCGGGGTGAAAAAA
>JAQBVM010000030.1 GCA_027623095.1 Verrucomicrobiota bacterium | reverse complement strand
CAGTGCTAGTCGGGCCAAAGGTGATTGCGGTGGGAACGCGCGGCGAGTATCCGGGCTGGGTAACATTTTCCTCCCACGTGAAGGAAATCTTTCAGCAATTCAGCCAGACTGGAATCGTAAAGCAGACGGTACGCCTTGGTCTACGCTACATCAGTTCTTTTCCTTTCGACATCTTTCCCAAACTCCAGTTGCGCATCTCAGTCGATGACGAGTCTTGGGACGGCGAGGAGACTTTTTTCAAGACGGTTCGACCTAATAGCGGTTTCAAGAGCCTGCTGCAAATCGGGAAGGGACTCGCGCTCGTCGAAAAGCCGGCTGAAATAGGGTCCATCATCGATATTGATTCTTTCACGACGGAAACCGATGGTGAAATCTCCGCTGTGCTGGAAAAATTCTTGGAATCAGCCCACCATTCCGAAAAAGAACTTTTCTTTGCTTTGCTGAAACCCCAGTTCCTAGAAACGCTCAATCCTGTTTACGACAATGCAAACTGAGTTTTATCGGTCACAAACGGATTTAATCCCAACCTTTTCTCTGGTGTTGGCGGCGGCTTCTCTGGTTAGCCTTAACTCCACCGGTCGCACCACAATCAACCCTGTGAACGGCGCGCCGGGAATCCAACCACCAACCGTCCATTACTCGCACGCCTATTATGGGCAGCCTGGGAAGACGACAGACCACGCAGAGCAGGGCGCCGCACTACAGCAGTTCGCGGAAAGTCTTTTGAAGAAGACAGAGGAAAGCCCACAAGCGGTCGTTGATCTCCTAAATCGGCACTTCTGGGATTTGGTATGAATCAATGGTTCGAGGACTTCAAAACCTACCTTCCAAAGTATCTTTCCACCGAGGGGCAGACGAACCTCTTTGCGGAACTTTCGCAGTTTCCCAGCAACATTGACGGACGGCTCTACACTCTGCGGCTACTGAAGCAGATGAACATTTTTCAGGGAGACGGGCTCGCGAGCATGTGGGTCTCGGATTTGCCGAGCGAGAGAATCGAAAGAACACGGGTGATGGTTCTTTCGAACACTTGCGACATCTCCTTCGAGAACAAACGCCTTCTCGGTCCTCGAATCCTTTACTGTCCCATCATCAGCTTTCCCAAATACGAGAATCTGATTAGGACACAGACAAGCCTCCCGGCTGAATTTAATCTGGCGAGCCACTTAGATGCCGTTCGCAAGCAACTAACTTCTTCCATGTTCTATCTGCCTAGGAACGACACGTTGGGAGAAGACGCAATAGCGATGCTTGATCGCGTCAACAATTGCGATGCGCAAGCCGTCGACCTCGACCAGTTGATTTTGAACCGGCTGTTCACACTGAGCGACTACGGGTTCTACCTATTCCTGTTCAAGCTTTCCTTGCACTTCACGCGGATCAGGGAAGGAATTTGTAGAAATTAAATGCTCCCGTGACAGTGAAATCAAATGAAAGCAATCGAATTGAGGATGCCGGACGAGGTTCATCAGAAGTTATCCAGCATGGCCGCGCACGAGCATCAGCCCGTGGATGCGTTCGCTCTGCGCAAGTTGGAAGAACTCGTTCGAGCTGTGGATAGTCTTTCCGAATTGGAGCGGCGCGCCCGGCAAGGCAGCCGGGAGAAATTCAAAGCGGCGATGGCGAAAATCCCAAGCGTGCCGCCGATGCCGGGGGATGAATTGCGGGAGTAGGAAAGGCACGGCATGCGCCGCTTTGGGTACCGCATCGAATGGTTTGAAACCAACGTCCTGCAGTCCAGTCTCAATCAAGCGGCGCACGATCAGAAGCCGGCCTTTATCTTTCTCGACGAAGTCCAGAATTTGGAGTCCTGGGCTCCGCAACTGAAATTCCTGGTGGATACTTCCACGGTGCAGGTGGTCGTGGCTGGGAGTTCGGCGTTGCGCATTGAAGCTGGGCGCGACAGCCTGGCGGGGCGGATTGGCACGTTGGAAGCGGGTACGCTCTCCCTCTCCGAAATAGCTTCACTGCGGAACATTCCGCTGGGAAACCCGATACTGCGAGATAACGGCCTGGAACCCTTGACTCATTTGGATTTTTGGCACTCGATTCGCGAGCAGGGCGTCACCCGCGCGGCCGAGCGCAACGCGGCCTTTGCCGCCTTTTCGGATCGTGGGGGCTATCCCCTCGCTCACCAGCGTGCGGAAGTGCCCTGGGAACATTTGGCGGATCAGCTCAACGAAACTGTGATCCGACGGGTTATCCAGCACGACTTGCGCATTGGGGATCGCGGGCGCAAGCGCGACGCGGCCCTCCTGGAGGAGCTATTTCGCCTCGCTTGCCGCTACGCCGGACAGTCGCCCTCGGCGGATTTACTCGGTCGCGAAGTGAAGCGAGCCTTGCGGGCGAACGTCGGCGTCCAGCGCGTCAATCACTATCTCCGTTTCCTGGGAGATACCCTTCTGCTGCGCTTGATCCCGCCCCTGGAAATCCGATTGAAACGCCGTCGTGGCAGCACGAAGATCTGTTTGTGCGATCACAGTTTGCGGGCCAGTTGGCTGCAAGAGCGCGTGCCGCTCAATCCGGAGAGGTTGAAGGCAGAGCCCCATCTTACGACTCCGGCCGGCCATCTCGCCGAAAGCGTCACCGGAGCCACATTGTCCACGATTAACGGACTGGATTTGGCCCATTTCCCGGAACGCAGGGATGAGCCGGAAGTCGATTTCATTCTTACGATTGGGGCGACCAGAATTCCCTTGGAGGTCAAATATCAGCGGACGATCGATCCGTAGCGAGACACCGAGGGACTGCGCGCGTTCCTCGAGAAGACCGTAAACAACGCTCCGTTCGGGATTCTGATCTCGCAAACGGACGAGGCTGAAGTCCACGACCCACGCGTTGTGGCCATGCCGCTTTCTTCGCTTATGCTCCTTCGCTGATATGCCACTCAGACCCTGGTACAAAATCGTCACCCCGCGCGAGGACTTGCGTGAAGGCAAACCGCTCGACGCATCCGAATTCGCCGTCCACCTCGACCAAGTCCGCGAAGGCCGCGCGCCCGCCGATTACCAGAAACCGGAACGGTTTTTGGAGCGGACGTATTTGACGAAAAACCTCACTACGCTCGCCTCCGAAGTCATCCGCCGCCTGTCCGGCGAGCGCACGGAAACGAACGCCATATTCAACCTCGCTACGCAGTTCGGTGGAGGCAAAACACACGCGCTCACACTGCTTTATCATCTCGCCCGCAGTGGACCCGCCGCCAACAAATGGGCTGGAGTCCCCTCGCTGCTCGGTAAAGCGGGCGTCACAGGTGTTCCCACGGCTGAGGCGGCGGTGTTTGTCGGCACCGAATTTGATTCCATCAGCGGCCGGGGCGGAAACGACGGCACGCCGCTGCGCAAAACGCCGTGGGCGAAATCGCGTTTCAGCTTGGAGGCGAGACTGCATTCTCGATTGTCGCCGAACACGACAAGAAGGGCGAAGCGCCCGGAGGCGAAGTTAGACATCGGCCAGCACGCAGGCTTTCGGATGCGCCGCCTCGATCGCGACAAACGCGCATTCCCCGAGGCGATTCAGATTCCTCGAGAATCCCCACAGCTCGAGCTGCGGCACCACACCGATTTGATCTCCAGCTTCGAGCAGGGAGCGGTATCGTTCCGCCGCCTTAAAAAGGTCCAATCCGGGCGCCTGAGTTGCTCCCGAGGGAGGGGCTGCGAGCCGTTTTCCGCCCAGTTGCGCTACCCAATTCATTTCTCGCCTGGCCTGGTCGAGGCCTTTGGCCCGCCGCGCGTCGTCATCAACTACCCATTCCGGGAATCCAATCGCGCTCTCGAGGCTCAGCCCCAGGTCTGCCATGCGTTTTTTCAAATCCTTCAGGGAACCTCCATTATCGACATACTCCTGGATTGAATTGATCCACGGCTCAATTCCTTGGTAGCCAGCTTGCGCGGTGATCTCGATTTCCTTCACGAGACCGAGTGTTTGGCCGCGAATGGTTGCCGTGTTCAAACAGTAAAGAAACGGTTCCGCAGCCGGGGATAAAGCGGTTTCCGCAGCCAAAACCGGTGCGCGACAGGAAGCCAGCGCTGTCCCGATGCCCAGTCCGGTAGTGGTGATGGCCTGCCTTCGAGAAAGTTTTCTTGGATTCATTCCGGAACTTTTACCGGAGAAATCGAAGTTTGCCGAGATGCAATTCTGCGACCGCTTTTTTCTTGTTCGGTGAGAATCGCTGGCCAAAGTAGTGGCATGGAATCCAAGCTTTGCTCCGCCGGCACAGGCGCTATCTTGTGCGCCATTCTGTTTGTTGTCGATGTGGCTCAATATCCTGTGAATGCGGCGCAATCCTCATCGGGTGTGGAACGTCTCGTGAATGCGAATCGTCCGTTGGTGATCGCTCACCGCGGTTACAGCCTTTTCGCTCCGGAAAACACGGCGCCGGCATTCGAGCTGGCAAAAATAGCGGGTGCGGATCTCGTCGAGCTCGATTACCACCACAGCGCCGACGGCGTGCCGATCGTAATTCACGACTTCGAGCTCGACCGCACCACAGATGCGCTAGAGAAATGGGGAGGTCAAAAAATCGCCGTGTCTTCGAAAACTGTCAGTGAGCTTAAAACCTTGGAAGCCGGACGATGGTTCAACCCTCGGTTTGCGCAAGTGGGACTCCCGACACTCGCGGAGGCTCTCGATCTAATTCAGGACGGTGGAATCACACTGATCGAACGGAAAGCCGGCGATGCGGAGATATGCGTGCGGCTCTTGCGCGAAAAAGACATGGTAAACAAGGTTGTGGTTCAATCCTTCGATTGGGATTATCTGAGGGACTTCCACAAACTTGAACCCCAGCAGGTTCTGGGCGCGCTGGGACCGCCGAGCAGCCGTAACGGACAGAAACTCTCCGATTCTGAGAAAGTTCTTGATTCGAGGTGGGTGGATCAAGTGCGTGAAATCGGCGCTCGTTTGGTGGTGTGGAACCAAAAGATCGATCCAGAGGCGGTTGAGTATGCTCATCGTCTGGGAATGAAAGTATGGATTTACACCATTGACGATTCGCCGACAGCGAAGCGATTGCTGGACCAGAAGATCGATGGAATTATCTCAAATAACCCGTCCGTGATTTGGAGAACCATCGCTCTGAATCCACCGTCCCGACCCTAGCTCCTGTTCGATGCTCAGGCGATGACCTCTGAAGGGCCGATCACGCTCGCATAGCTGACACGGCCATGCCCCACTAACGTTGAATTAAGCGCATCCGGCCCCTCTTGCTCTTGATCTTGCTCTGTAACTCACTGGAGAGATTAAGATTAAGAGCAAGATCAAGAGCAAGGTGCCGTCGAACGCCCCGCGACTACAGGCTTAATTCAACGGCAGTGCGGCCCTGCCCTCGGTGGGGCGACACTCCGTGGAGTCCTGATCAATCTTGAGGCAAAAAGCCCGAACGAGTCGGCACAATGGAAACACGAAGACATCTAAGCAGTCCGGCGTTTCCATAGCTCCGATTTGCAAGACACCCGTCCGACAAGGAGAAATTAGGGCTTCACGGAGTGTCGCCCCACCGAGAGCAACGAAAGCTGGCGAGTCCTACCGGGCGCAACTGCGGAGTGTGGGTCTGTCCTCGTTCGAACCGCCCCGTTTCCAGTGCAAGCGGAGATTCCCATTGACCGAAATCCGATTTGCTCCCTTAATTTTGCCACTATGAAATTACCCGTTTGGCGTCTTTTGGGTTGCATTTGTTTTCTTCTTTCGAACTTTTCGGCGCATGCCGCCGGGAGGCAGTTAACGGGCGTTTATACGCCAGCCCAAACACCCGCACTGTCTCCGGCCGAGGCGCAAAAGAAATTCTCGGTCCCGGAGGGATTCGAGATGCGTCTCTTCGCGGCGGAGCCGGATGTCGTCAATCCGGTCGGAATGACTTGGGACGAACGCGGACGCTTATGGGTTGTGGAGCTTTACGAGTATCCGCTTGGCGCGCCGCGCGGTCAAAAGCCGAGGGACAATGTCAAGGTTCTCGAAGATACGAACGGCGACGGTCTCGCCGACAAAGTAACTGTGTTTGCGGATGGACTCGACCTCGCCACTGGAATTCTTCTCGGAAACGGTGGTGTTTATGTCGGGCAAGCACCGCATCTTCTTTTCTTGGAAGACACGGACGGGAACGATGTGGCCGATCGGCGGACAGTCCTGATGACCGGGTTCGGACTTGAAGACCGGCATGAACTGTTGAATGGATTTACGTGGGGGCCAGACGGATGGCTCTATATGACGCACGGGGTGTTCACGCATTCAAAAGTGACGGACCCTGAACGTCCGAATCAATCACCTGTGGTATTGACGGCCGGAGTCGGCCGTTTTCATCCGAGAACAAAACGATTCGAGGTTTTTGCGGAAGGGACGAGCAATCCATGGGGCGTTGATTTTGACAAATCCGGAAACGCTTTTGTCAGCGCGTGCGTGATCGATCATCTTTTTCACATAGCTCCGGGCGGGCTTTATGTGCGCCAGGCCGGAACTCCGCCAAACCCCTTCGCTTACGAACTGATTCCATCGATCGTGGACCACAGGCATTTTCGAGCCGCGTACGCGGGCATTCAGATTTATGAGGGGGACCAGTATCCCGAAGAGTATCGCGGCACAATCTTGATGGGAAATATCCACGACAGTGCGGTGCATCAGGATCGCCTGACGCCATCCGGTTCGAGTTTCAAAGCGTCCTTCATGAAGGATTTTGTGCGCGCGAATGATGGCTGGTTCCGGCCTGTCAGTTTGCAGGTCGGTCCCGACGGCGCGCTCTGGATCATGGATTGGTACGACAAGTACCCCTGCTATCAAAATGCGAACGCCGATCCGGACGGGGTGGACCGTGCTCATGGACGGATTTGGCGGGCGGTTTACACCGGAGGCGAACCTGGGAAGGCGGTTCCGCCGCGTCCTCAGGGACTGGATCTCGGCAGCGCATCGAGCGTTCAGTTGGTCAAAACGCTGGCGCATCGGAATGTCTGGCATCGTCGAATGGCGCAACGTCTCTTGAGCGAGCGCCGCGATGCGGAATCAAAAGCGCCCCTGCTCAATCTGGTTCGGAATGACAGTTCACTTGATGCCCGGCTAGCCGCGCTATGGACGCTCCATGGCGCCGGTTTGCTCGATAATGAAATCTTGGATGCTTTGGTGGCGGACCGGGAAGCGGTCATCCGGACTTGGGTCGCGAGATTGAGCGGCGAACGCCGGGAATCATCCGCGCGTGTCATGAAACGGCTCCGGACGCTCGGTTCCGACTCGGACAATTCGGTGCGGCTGGCGGTTGCAACGGCAATTCGGCAGTTTACGTCCGGTTCATTGACTGTGAATACGCCTTCAGCCGGATTGGAGGATGAAGACAGTGTTGGCAGTGTGTTGTCGGCGATCGTGAAGCATCCCGGATCGTCGGATGATCCTTTGATTCCGTTTATGGTTTGGATGGCAGCCGAGCCGTTGATCGGGCAGGATCCGGCGCCTGTCTTTGAATGGTTGCTTGAGAACGGAACCGAAACCATGCCGCTAAGCGGCAGGATCGCCCACAAGACGATGCGGCGCGTCTGCGATACTCAGAGTGCCGCCAACCTCGACGCCGGTTTGGAGTTCATCCTGGCGGTTTCAGAAAAATCCGATTCTCTTGCACTCGCGGCATTGGAAGGTTTGGTGGACGGCCAGAAAGGCAAGGCCCTGGTTCCGCGGACGTCACCGGCGGCGTTCGTTGCGGCGTTGTCCAAAAGCGCGAATCCTGAAGTTGCATCAAGAGCTCGCCAGCTCGGAACGCTCTGGGGCGATGCCGCTGCGTTGAACGCGACGTTGCTCGTGATTGAGAACCGCGGCGCGGATCTTGACAGTCGATTGCGGGCGATTCAATCGGTGCGCCAGCAGAAAATCGATGCCGTTCGCGACGCGTTGATGCGAATTCTTGCGCCGGGCACACCGGACCCAATCGTTCAAGCCGCTCTTCGCGCGCTGGGCGAAATTGGTGGAGACGCGCTCCCGGATCAGATTCTGAAACGATGGAAAGAGTTTGCGCCGGCATCCCAAAATGTTGCGTCCGAAGTGCTGATTTCGAGACGACCCTGGATGCGCGCCTTTATTACGGGGCTGGAAGACAAGATCGTTTCCGCCGCCGATCTTCCGGTGACAGTGGTTCGTTCGCTTGTGGAATCCAACGATGATTATGCGCGAAACCGCGCTTTGAAAGTGATTGGCCGTTTTCGTGATTTCGATGCCGACAAACTGAAAGTCCTCGCGGAGAAAAGAAAGGTCGTACTTGAGGGGAACGCGGATCTGGTGGCGGGCCGAGAGATTGCCCGCAAAACCTGCTACAATTGTCACAAACTGTATGGCGAAGGGGCAGAAGTCGGACCGGACCTGACCGGTGTGGGGCGTTCGACACTGGGGGCGCTGCTCGCGAACGTAATCGACCCCAATCAACTGATTGGCAAAGGGTACGAGAATGTAGAGGTTGAGACCAAGGATGGCAGAAGCGTGAGCGGCAGAGTGGTCGAGGACACGGAAACGCGGATTCGCTTGCTGGCGGCCGGTCCCAAAGAGGAGACGATCGCAAAGGCGGACATCGAATCGATGCGTGTGACTGAACTTTCCGTGATGCCGGAAGGATTGGAACAGATGCCAGACGAGGATTTTCGGAACCTCATCTGGTTTCTTTTAAATCCACCCGAGGATAAGAGGCCGATGACTCCCGCGCTAAGGCAGCAATTGATCGGCGATTACAACTCGGCATCGATCATCAAGTCTTCCGGTGATGGTGAATCGGTCGCGCTCTGGAACCCTGAATGGAGAGTTGTTTGTCCGGACTTTGAGGGCGCGCCCCGGAAGCTTACCGAGTATTTTGGACGCGAGAATGTCTTGATGACTCATCCAATCGATCGCCAGATTGGATCTGGCTTGGAGCGTGTGGTGGATGTGCCTGCCGGCAAAAAGACTCAATTGACGTTTTACGTTGCAGCCGATGAGCGCGGAGATTGGGAACTTCGAGTTGTTGCGGACGGAACGCTCGTAAAAAAGGATATCGTGGATCGTAACGGTCCGCGATGGAAGAAGGTTTCCGTGGATCTCTCCGCATTCTCGGGAAAGAAAGCCAAGATCCGGCTCGAGAACTGCGCCAACGATTGGAACTATGAGTTCGGGTACTGGAGTGACATTCGGCTCCAGGTTGCCGATCTATAGTATCCTTCCAATGAATCTCCCGTCCCCTTCAGGGCACCACTTCGGATGAAAATGCAGATTCAATCACGGTTCGCGTATTGCGGGGAGGGTGAGACTCCCTTCGAACCCATTCTTCGATGGAAGTTAGGGTTCGGCAGAGCCTCACCCTCCCATTTTCGCGGTAACCGGCCCATCCAGATGGTGGGGTGGTGTTGCCGCGCCACTTCGATATTAGGGCTGCGCAGCAGCACAACTCCACCCCGAATGGGCCTCATTTAGGCTCGCCACGCAGCGTTCGTTTAGCAATTGTGCCTTTCCGTTGCTCTGGGATATCCGGAGTGTAACGAATTGTTTTATTGCGATTGGTTCCAGTGGAACCTACAGGCATCAGTCAACGAATTTCGCAGCCGAATAAAAAAGACATCATGAACAAAAGAAAAGGAGCGGCAACTGTTAAAAAAGTGACGACGGCCCAGCGCGTCACATCCACAGCCGACAGCCTGCGGCGGGATTTTGAGCATCATCTCCGATACACGCTCGCCCGTGACCGGTACACCGCAACGGACCGGGATCGGTATTACGCATTAGCTCAGGCGGTGCGGAATCGGCTGATCGAACGTTGGATGGCCACCCAGCAGACGCACCACAAAAAGAACGTCAAACGGATCTATTATCTCTCGTTGGAATTTCTCATTGGCCGGTTGCTTGGGAACAACGTGATCAATCTCCAAATGGAAGACGTCTGCCGAGCTGCGCTGTCGCAGGTGGGACTCGATTGGAACGACCTCCGGGACAACGAAGTGGATGCCGGTCTTGGAAACGGTGGTTTGGGACGGCTCGCCGCGTGTTTCCTGGATTCAATGTCCACGCTCAACATTCCGGCGGTCGGCTACGGATTGCGCTACGATTTTGGCATTTTTAACCAAAAGATTGTTAATGGATATCAGGTTGAACAGCCGGACGACTGGCTGAAGCTTGGTAATCCGTGGGAAATCGCGCATCCGGAGTTTTCGTTCGAGGTTCATTTCAACGGTCACGTCGAGCAGCGTCCGGGCCTTCATGGAATGGAATGGCATTGGGTGGACTCGAATACCGTGATGGGAATGCCGTACGATTTGCCTGTCGTTGGTTATGGCGGGACGACGGTAAATACCCTGCGCCTCTGGTCGGCGAAAGCCGCGGAAGAGTTTAATCTGGACGATTTCAACCGCGGTTCCTATGTCGATGCCGTCCAGAGCAAGGTGTTTTCCGAGAATCTGACGAAAGTCCTTTACCCGAACGATAACATCACGGCGGGAAAAGAACTTCGGCTCAAGCAGGAGTATTTTTTCGTCTCCTGCAGCGTGCAGGATATCCTCCGGCGCTTTAAATCGGACCATAATCCGTGGGAGGTGTTCCCCGACAAGGTATTCATGCAACTGAACGACACCCATCCGTCGTTAGTGGTTCCGGAGCTGATGCGATTGCTGATAGATCGCGAGGGGCTCGGTTGGGAGCAGGCTTGGGAACTCACAACCGCTTCAACCGGATACACCAATCACACGATTCTTCCGGAAGCGATGGAGAAGTGGCCGGTGCGTCTATTCGAACACTTGTTGCCGCGCCACCTTCAAATTCTCTACGAGATCAACGCGCGATTCCTCAGGGATGTGGCGATTCGGCATCCGTTGGACACCGAACGATTGCGCCGAATGAGCCTTATCGAAGAAAACGGCCAAAAGAGCGTTCGTATGGCGCACGTGGCCATTGTTGGATCGTGCTCGGTGAACGGAGTGGCCGCCCTGCACACGCGCCTTCTGAAAGAAAAGGTTCTTCGGGATTTTGCGGAGTTTTGGCCCGACAAATTCAATAACAAGACCAATGGAATCACTCCGCGCCGCTGGTTGTTGAAGGCGAATCCGCCACTTGCCGAATTGATTATCCAATCAATCGGAGACGGTTGGATTACGGATCTGGACCAGCTCCGGAAACTGGAGCCGCTTGCGGAAAACGCCAAATTTCGAAAGCAATTCCGCGCCGCCAAGCGGCAGAACAAAGTGGCGCTGGCGGAATTCATCGAACGCGAGATCGGAGTGCCGATTTCACCGGAATCGCTTTTCGACGTGCAGATCAAAAGGCTCCATGAATACAAACGCCAGCTCTTGCTCCTCCTGTACACGATTGTACGCTATAACCGGCTCAAACAGAATCCTGAACTCGATCTTCAACCGCGCACGGTAATATTCGCCGCGAAGGCGGCGCCGGGCTATGCCATGGCAAAGTTGATCATCAAGCTGATGAATCAGGTGGCCGATGTCATCAATCGGGACCCGGATGTGAATGAGAAGATTAAGGTCGTGTTCCTTCCCAATTACAGGGTTTCACTTGCGGAGAAAATAATTCCTGCCGCCGACCTCAGCGAACAGATTTCGCTGGCTGGGACCGAGGCGTCAGGAACCGGGAACATGAAACTCCAGCTCAATGGCGCCCTGACAATTGGCACACTCGACGGCGCGAACGTGGAAATCCTGGAGGAAGTCGGTGAGGAGAACATATTTATTTTTGGGATGACGGCGGAAGAGGTTGAACAACGGCGTTCGACCTACAATCCTTGGGATGTTTATCACAGTGACGCGGAGGTCCGGAGCGCCATCGAGTTGATTCGGCGTGACTTCTTCAGCATGATGGAGCCGGGCATATTTAAGCCCATCATTCACGCTCTTTTGGATGGAGGGGATCATTATATGCTCTTGGCCGACCTGCGGAGTTACATTGAGACCCAGGATCGAGTGGACGCGTGTTACCGCGACCGCGACGAGTGGGAGCGGCGATCGATCCTTAATGTTGCGCGAGCAGGGAAATTCTCGTCCGACCGGTCGATCCGTGATTATGCTTCCCAGATCTGGCATATCAAACCGTGCGCGATTGTAGATCCTACAAAACTGGACACCTCCCCATGAACTTGAAGTTGCTGCGGGTCACAGACCCGCGCTCCGGAGCGCGCCTCTGTGAGGCGCAGCAGTTCAGGGGTTCACAGCGCGAAAATCTTTGTGGAAATCTCTCCCTGAACGGACGATCCCTCGATACTTTATGAACAGGACGGCAATTGAGCCAAAAAAAAGAGGAGTGAATGTCAGCGGCCCTTTGCCGGCAGAGGAGCTTCGAAGGATCAATGCATACTGGCGGGCCGCCAACTACCTGTCGGTTGGCCAAATCTATTTGCTCGGCAATCCGCTACTGCGGGAGCCGCTGACGCTCCAGGATGTTAAACCCCGACTCCTCGGGCACTGGGGCACCACGCCAGGTTTGAATTTCATTTACGCGCATCTGAATCGTGTGATTAAGGCAAGGGATCTCAACATGATTTATATCATTGGCCCAGGGCACGGAGGTCCGGGAATCGTCGCCAATTGCTACCTTGAGGGAACCTATAGCGAGGTTTATCCGGATATTTCGGAGGACGCCGAGGGCATGCGAAAGCTCTTCAGACAGTTTTCGTTTCCCGGTGGCATTCCGAGCCACGTGGCTCCGGAAACACCCGGTTCGATTCACGAAGGCGGCGAACTTGGCTATGCCCTTTCGCATGCGTTTGGCGCGGCATTTGATAATCCGGATCTGATCGTGGCGTGCGTGGTGGGTGATGGCGAGGCGGAGACAGGGCCGCTGGCTGCTTCCTGGCACTCCAATAAATTCCTCAATCCGGCGCATGATGGCGCGGTGCTGCCGATCCTCCATTTGAACGGCTATAAAATCGCAAACCCGACGTTGCTTTCACGCATCAGCCACGAAGAGCTGGATGCCCTGTTTAAGGGTTACGGATACAAGCCCTACTTTGTGGAGGGGTCGGATCCGGAACCAATGCATCAGGCCATGGCGGCGACCATGAATAAAGTGAGTGCCGAAATTGAGTCGATCCAAAAGAAGGCGCGAGCCAATGGCGTCACAAAACGTCCGTTATGGCCGATGATCATTATGCGAACTCCAAAAGGATGGACAGGGCCAAAGGAGGTCGATGGCAAAAAGACCGAAGGTCATTGGCGCTCTCATCAGGTTCCGTTTTCGGAATTGGCGGCCAAACCCAGCCACGTCAAGCTTCTCGAGGATTGGATGAAAAGCTACAAACCCGAGGAGCTGTTTGATGAGAACGGCGCGCTGCGTTCGGAGCTTGCGGAACTCGCGCCGTCGGGTGTCCGGCGCATGGGAGCCAATCCGCATGCCAATGGCGGAATTCTCCTAAAAGACCTCAAGATGCCGGACTTCCGGGATTACCAGATCGAAGTGTCCCAACCCGGAGAGGTCGTTGCGGAATCGATTCGTCTGATGGGCGGTTTCATGCGGGATGTCATGAAATGCAATATGGCGGAAAGAAACTTTCGAATTGTCGGGCCGGACGAAACAGCGTCGAACCGGCTGGGTGCCGTATTCGAGGTCACCAGCCGCGCTTGGGTCGCGGACACATTGCCGGAAGATGATCATCTCGCGCCGGATGGACGCGTTATGGAGATTCTCAGCGAACACGCTTCTCTCCGTCACCGACCATTGCTTGCGAAGCCGCAATTACATCAATGTGATTGTCGCCGGAAAACAACCGCAGTTGCAGTGGCTCGACATGGATGCCGCGATCAAACACTGCACGGCCGGAATCGGAATTTTGGAATGGGCCAGCAATGACAAGGGTGGTGAACCGGATGTGGTGATGGCCTGCGCGGGAGACGTTCCGACTTTGGAAACGCTGGCGGCTGTCGATATGCTGCGGGAACACGTCCCGGATTTGAAAATTCGCGTGATCAACGTCGTCGATCTAATGACGTTGCAACCCAAGGAAGAACATCCCCACGGCCTTTCCGACAAGGAGTTCGATACGCTCTTTACAAAGGACAAACCCATCATCTTCGCGTATCACGGATATCCCTGGCTGATTCACCGGCTTGCCTACCGCCGTACGAATCACAAAAACCTCCATGTGCGCGGTTACAAGGAGGAAGGCACCACGACAACCCCGTTTGACATGGTCGTTCTCAACGATCTGGACCGCTACCACCTGGTTTCCGACGTGATTGATCGCGTGCCGAAACTCGGCGCCAACGCTGCGTACGTGAAGCAGTTTGTCCGTGATAAACTGATCGAGCACAAGCAGTACATCATGAAGCACGGGGAAGACTTGCCGGAAGTCCGGGATTGGAAATGGGATCCGAGCGAGAGGGCGGTTTAAGGTTCACACCTATCACTTTGCGGCAACGGGTTGCGCCGCCGCTAAATCTAGCGCGCTTTGCTTGGGGACTCGGCTTTGACCTTATCGGAGTCAAACTGAACAATACGGCGCACTGGAGAAAACAAAGGATCCGGAAGCCCGAGGTTCTCCTTGCCCGTTTCAGGCGTGCCGGACATCCCGAGGGAATGTTCGGGCTCCACGGACTGGCTTCCCAAGCCCTGCAAGTCGGGTATCCACCTGAGAGAGACGTTCGCTTCGCGAAAAGCAGTGTAGCTCCGCCTTGTTGATTCATAGGAAGGGAACGCTTCCAGGAAATTGGACGCGAATTGGCACTATGAGCTGCCTGGACAGTTGGACAGTTTTCTGTCGCACCTACGACACGAAATTGTCCTTCCGGGAATCGTAGTTCACGGGGAGCATTTCCAAATGCTTGCTTCCAGACTTGCTAAAGAGACGGGATCCTTGTCTCAATGGATCCATTACCATGAAGAATGTAAACCGTCGAAAATTTATCAAAGACTCGGCAGCGCTTGCGGCCGGATCAGTTGTCGCCTCGGAACTTGGGCCCAAGTTGCTCGCGGCGGACGCCGTTGAAACGAGTTTCGGGAGCCGCTGGGAGATGGCATTCGATCGCGTCTGGATCGGTCCGGAATTCTGGGCAAATCCATTGCAAGATTGGCGCATCGCCGGAGGCCGCCTGGAATGCGTGAATGCTGCTCCGGACCGGAATGTGCATTTGCTTACACGGCAGCTTTCAGAGCGGTCCGGAGAGTTTCAAATGAGCGTTCAACTCGGGCGCGTGGAAGGGGGCTCGATCGGCGGTGGCAGGGGTTCGGCTGGGTTTCGACTTGGAGTGATGGGGCCGCTTCAAGACTACCGAAATAGTCTTGTTTTTGGACGAGGGCTTGACGCCGGGTTGGCCGCAAACGGCGGACTTTTTATCGGCAACGTGGACGACGCGCAAGCCGGAGATATTGGCCTTGAACGGGAGTCGATCGAATTGCGTTTAAAGGTGGAATTCGCTCGGACGACTTATACGGTCACGCTTTCGGCGCACGAAGTTGAAGGCGGCAAGAAATTGGGTGAGATCCTCCGTCGAAACATTCAAGCGAATCGCTTGCACGGCAATCTCGCGCTTGTTTCCAACTTCGTTTCTCCGCAACAGCGTGGCGGAGCGGCTGCCCGAAGCGAGGGAAACGCGAATGCCGGGAGATTCTGGTTCGCCGACTGGAAGGTGTCGGGTAGCAAGTTGGACGTCCACGACGATCAGATATTTGGCCCGATTCTATTTTCCCAGTACACACTTAGCGGTGGCGTAATGAAGATGAGCGCCCAAATGCCGCCGCTCGGGAAGGAGGACACGCAAGGCGTTCAACTTCAGATTGGAACAGTCCAAACCGGCGTATGGTTCACCATTGCGGAAGCCTCGATACACCCGGAGGCGCGCACTGCGACGTTTCGCATCGAGGATTGGAACGACAAGAGGGATGTGCCGTATCGGCTTGTCTATGCAATGCGTTCTTCGGACAAAAGTGCGCATCCGTACTATTGGACCGGCACGGTGCGCCGTGATCCAGTTGATGAACCGGTACTCACGGTCGCCAACGTTTCGTGCAACTTTCACGCAGCTTTTCCCAACGCGCCGTACGTGCGGAACATGGGATCGCTCAATCCCGATTTCTTGGCGTTCGTCGGGGATCAATTCTATGAATCCTCGGGCGGCTACGGCATCACTCGAGCGCCCCTCGAATCGGCAATACTCGATTATTTGCGCAAGTGGTATATGCACGGATGGACTTGGCGGGAGCTGACTCGCGACCGTCCGAGCATTTCAATTCCGGACGATCACGATGTGTATCAGGGAAATGTCTGGGGCGAATCGGGAGCGGCGCGAACCGGAACGCAAGAGATGGGCGGATACGATATGCAAGCGGCCTGGGTAAATGTCGTGCATCGAACTCAAACATCGCATCACCCCGACCCTTATGACGCGTCCCCGATCAAACAGAATATCAGTGTCTATTACGGCGCGATCGCCTACGGCGGAGTGAGCTTTGCCGTCCTTGCGGATCGAATGTTCAAATCCGGACCGGAAGGCAAAGTCCCTCCGACCGGCGGCCGCGGCGATCATGTCAAGGATTCGAACTTCGATCCAAAGACCGCCGACATCCAAAGCGCGGAACTCCTGGGAGAGAGGCAGATGAAATTCCTTAACGAATGGGCTGGCGATTGGCGCGGCGCGGAAATGAAGGCTGTTCTTTCGCAGACTATTTTTACCGCGATGGCGACCACGCATGGAGGAAACCGCGAACGTCTTGTGGCCGATTACGACACGAACGCCTGGCCGCAAGCGCAGCGAAACGCTGCGCTCCGATTAATGCGCAAAGTGTTCGCCGTTCACCTCGCGGGTGATCAACATCTGCCGGCGGTGGTGCATTACGGAATTGATGAACATCGCGACGGGCCGGTGGCGTTTGCGGGTCCCGCGGTGAACGTCGGTTACCCGCGTTGGTGGGAACCAACGAAACCGGGGGGGAATCGAGCCCCCGGCGCACCCGAGATTACAGGCGATTTCACGGATCATTTTGGGCTTCCGCTCACAGTCATGGCCGTTGCCAACGGGGCTATCAAACCGTCGGGAACCGTGATGGAAATGATGGAACAAAAGGCGTCGGGTCTTGGTTTGGCGCGCTTCGACAAACCCAACCGGAAGATTACCTTCGAGTGCTGGCCGTTTCTAGCGGATCCAATTAAGGAGGGAACGCAGTTTCCCGGGTGGCCTGTGGCTATCAATATGACTGACAATTACGGTCGAAAAGCCACAGCTTGGCTCCCGAAGATCCAAGTGTCCGGGATTCTGAATCCGGTTGTCGAAGTGATCCGTGAAGATGGCGGAGAGCTGATTCATGCGCAGCGGATTGTTGGGACGGAATATCAGCCGGGAGTATTTGAGGGTGGAGAGTACATCGTCCGCATTTCCGAACCGGAATCGGGGAAGCGAAAAGAATTGAAAGGGATCCGCGCTTTGCCGAGAAATGAAGAAACTCTGGTCGTTGAGATCTCGTAGTATCTGCCCGGTGATCTTGCCGGTTCCATCGAGAACGACCTTACCCTTCATTGCGCGCTCCGTCCGCCGGAACCTCGGCGACCAGCGCCGCGAGGAGGCTGGCTAAGGAAAGCGGCGATGTCCTGGGCTGCTTTGGTTTCGACCTCGGGCTTTTGCAGGAAGCCCAGGTCCCGGAACCAATCGATAAAGCGGTCCTGCCAGGTCCCAAACGGGATGCCACGACGGTCGGTCAAACCGCCGCTCATCCGGCTGCCGTCGGGCAGCGCGTCGCCCGGATGGCGGCCATTGCCATAGAGGTGCATCTCAACGTTGGGAATGCCATCTCGAAGCATGGCGGTGAAGTATTCGTTGGCCCAAATGGCGTGAACACGGTCGCCGGATCCGGCGCAAGTGATGAACGCTGGCGGCGTGTTGCGCGGTATCGGCGGAGTGGCGCCGCGGGCAAACGGCGTCGGGCCGGGATAGATGATTCCAGCGAAATCGGGCCGCGAAGATATCCCGGCGAGCGGATCGGTCGGAGCACTGTTGGTTTTGTCGAAATCCTCGAAGAAGACCGCCGCGGGCGCTGCCAATTCAGCCCCGGCGGAGAACCCCATGATGCCAATCTTATTCGGATCAATCCTCCATTCCTTGGCGTGGGCACGCACAAGCCGGATCGCTTGGAGGGCATCACGGACGGCGTCGGACTGCACATTGTAGCCGTCGCGCCGGAGACGATTGCGGAGGATGACGGTGTTCACGCCGTAGTTGTAGAAAAACGGCACAAAGTCGGCGCTTTCCCCACCCACGTTGAGCGTATTGTGTCCGCCTCCCGCCGCGAGGATAACAGCCGCGCCCGTGTTAATGCCGCCTTCGACGGTATGCACTTCGATGGACGGATTGTGGATGTTGACAATGCTGCTGATCCGCCCTGGCACCGCCTTGCTCATGTTGTACGTCTCGGCCTCGCGAACGCGATCTTGGTTGAGCAAGGGTGAATCCGGCGGGTAGAGAGGAATAACCACGCCACCCTGCAAGATAGGTTGCGGAGCGTAGGGAGCGTCGTTCGTTGCACCGGGCTGGGGGAGCCCCAAGGCAGCGGGAATAGGGGCCAACACTGGGCCCCGGGCTGGCGCGGCGGGCGCCAGGGATTCCTGTGCGGTGGTGGAAATCGTCGTGAGCAAGAGCAAAGTCGGGATCGAAAAGGTGCGGTTCATGGAGTCGGATATTGGCCCGTCTGCATTGCGAGGCAAGCGTCTTTTTGCCACCTTATTTGCAACAGTAACTTTATTTGACCTCCGCCCGCGCGTCGATAGTATCGCCGACAATGAACGGGATCGAGATGCAATTCTCGCTAGGCCGAACCGCGAACCGCCTCGTAAAGGCGGCTACCTCTCGGTTGCATGTGTGTGTAAATCTGGACATCCGCCAATCGCATCCAACTCTGACTCGTTCCATGCTTTTCCGAGACTCACTTTGCACCGTATAAGCGGCGATGCGATGATTACTGTCCATCTTCCCGCGCCGTTGCGTGACTGTTGCGAGGGAGCCTCGGAACTCGCATTCCCGGCGCCGAGCCTGCGCGCGGTGCTCGACGCGCTTGAGCAGCGGCATCCGTCGCTTCACAGGAGTATCTGCGACGAGACGGGCACGGTGCGCCGTCACGTCAATCTGTTCGTAAACATCAATCATATGCGCGACTGCAATGGGCTCGATACACCACTCGTTCCGGGAGACGTGGTGACCATTCTGCCCGCGGTCTCGGGAGGTTAAAATATGGCAAATCGAATTCTTCTCTGCATTGGAACCAAAAAGGGGTTGTTCGTGGCGGAATCGGCAAGTCCTCGCCGGCGCTTCACGCTGCGCGGCCCGTTCGGTCCGGGTGTGGCGGTCTATTCCGCGCTTGTTGATACGCGAGGCACACCCCGCCTCTACGCGTCGAGCTGCAACCCTTTTTTCGGAATGAAAGTTCTGCGCTCCACAGACCTTGGAAAAACATTCAAGGAGACGAAATCCGCCCCGGCGTTCTCCAAGGAGGATGGGCGCGCGGTTGCGAACATTTGGTCGCTCGAAGCGGGAGGCAACAGGAAGGAACTTTGGTGCGGTGTTGAACCGGCGGCGCTGTTCAAGAGCCGCGACGGCGGCGATTCCTGGGAAATGGTTTCCGGAATTAGCAATCACGAACACGCGCGCAAATGGCATCCCGGAAACGGCGGGCTTTGCATGCACACAATCCTGCGCGACGGCAAACGCGTGCATCTCGGCATCTCAACCGGCGGCCATTATTTGAGCGAGGATGGCGGCGAAACGTTTGCTGCGGCGAACCAGGGCATCGGCGCCGGCTTCCTGCCCGATCCCTTTATCGAGTTCGGACAGTGCGTTCATAAAATCGCGCGGCATTCCGGCGCTCCCGGTCGGCTCTATATGCAAAACCACGGTGGTTTTCCGGAGCACCCGGGCATCGGCGTCTTGCGCAGCGACGACCACGGCCACACGTGGCGCTCGATCGCCGACGGATTACCATCCGATTTCGGCTTTCCAATTCTTGTGCATCCGCACGATCCCGACACAATCTACGTGATGCCTCTCGAAGCTCCGACGCGCACGTGTCCAGGCGGCGCTCCAGCCGTTTGGCGAAGCGAAAACGGCGGTGGTTCGTGGAAGAAACTCACGCAAGGATTGCCGAAGAAAGAGAGCTTTTTCACCGTGCTGCGCGACGCAATGGACATCGACGAGTTGTCGTCTCCGGCGCTCTATTTCGGAACGACCACGGGCCAGCTCTGGTTTGGACGCGAAGGAGGAGAGCGATGGGAGTGCCTGTTCGATTCGCTCCCTCCGATCCATTGCGTGAAGGTCACGGTCGTTTGACAAAGACGGCGCTCCATTGCCGTTACGGGAGCCCGAGCAATTGCGCGTGCGATCACTCGCCTTCCGGCTTGGCATCATGCACAGATTCTCTTATGGCTTGGCATATTCAGTGAGCCTGGATTTCCGCATCATTCGATATTATGCGCGCGATCGATTTAACTGTTCTCGTCATCTACTTGGCAGGTGTTTTTGGGTTAGGATGCTGGTTCTCGAAAAAGAGCCGGAACACGCAGGCATTCATGGCAGCGGGCAGATCGCTTCCCGGGTGGGCGGTTGGCCTCTCGATTTTCGGAACGTACGTCAGCAGCATCGGTTTCTTGGGGAATACAGGGAAAGCGTTCGGTGAAAACTGGAACTCTTGGGTTTTTGCGCTTTCGTTGCCGATAACGGCATTCATTGCGGTGCGATGGTTTGTGCCTTTCTATCGAAAGAGCAACGAAATATCAGCCTATTCGCATCTGGAGCACCGGTTCGGACCCTGGGCAAGGACCTATGCTCTTGTCTGTTACCTGCTTTCTCAATTGGCACGGATCGGCACGATTCTTTACCTTGTCGCATTGGCGCTGGCCCCGATGACAGGTTGGGGTGTGAAAACAATCATCCTGGTGACCGGTCTGCTCGTCACCATTTACACTCTGGTGGGAGGAATCGAAGCGGTGATCTGGACCGACGTGGTGCAGAGCATTGTTTTAATGGCTGGTGCTTTGTTTTGTGCCGCATTGTTGCTGACCGGCATGCCGGACGGACCTGGACAACTATTTCAGGTCGCCAGCGCAAACGGCAAATTTAGTCTTGGCAGTTTCAGCTTGAATCCAAGTTCGGTTACTCTCCCCGAACCGACATTTTGGATAGTTCTCGTTTACGGGATCTTCATCAACCTTCAAAACTTCGGAATCGATCAAGGATTTGTTCAACGGTACATCACGGCAAAATCGGACCGCGATGCCAAGTTTAGTGTTTGGCTCGGCGCGCTGCTGTTTCCTATCATATCCGCCGTCTTTTTCTTTATTGGAACCGGCCTGTTCAGTCTTTATCAGACAGACCAGTCTCTTTTGAACGAAGTTAAAGCGCAAGTTGCGGAGACCCGGCTTTTGCAGGCGGGCGAGAGCGTGACTGCGGAATCCGTTTCGGCGAAAGCCGCAACGCTTACGTCATCCGATATTGGCGACAAGGTATTGCCGCATTTTATCGTCCACAAACTCCCGGCGGGGATTGCCGGACTGTTGATTGCCGCGATTTTCGCCGCCGCAATGAGCAGCATGGATACCAGTCTTAATAGTGCCGCGACTCTCTATCTTTGTGATATCCATAAGCGCTATCTGCGGCCTGGGGCGGGGGAGAAAGAATCGATGCGGGTCCTCTACATCGCCACCCTTGTGATGGGTATCGCCGGAACGATCGCCGCTCTTGCGATGATTCGCGTAAGAAGCGCTCTGGACGCTTGGTGGAATTTGCAGGGAATCTTCACTGGCGGCATGCTAGGGCTATTCCTGCTTGGGCTCATATCCAGACGAGCTAGGAATCCCGATGCAGTGGTATCCGTCATCGCGGGAATTCTCTTGATTCTCTGGCTATCCCTTTCGAAAACAGCCCTATGGCCAGAGTCCCTCGCGAATTGGGCAAACCCTGTCCATTCCTTCATGACTATTGTGCTCGGAACCTCGACGATCGTCCTCGTTGGGATTTTGGCGGGCAGATTCGCTTGGCGAGGCGGTCGATCCAGGAGGGTCTGACGACACCGCAATTCCGTGCATCTCCGACTTGTTGGAACAATCGTCGGCTGTCCCAGCCCGCAGCGCTCGGAAAGTATTCCACGTATCGGAAACAAGCGGATGCATCCATTGGATCGGGATCGCTGCGGCTTGGGACAAGCCGCGGTCGTGCGCGATGCAACTCCACCAAGAACTCGGAGATGCACGGTCCGCAATTGGCTGCCTGATTTCTCCCTTTGGGACGGATGTCCCGCAGATCGGAGCTGAGGAAACGCCGGATTGCCTGGATGTCTCGGTGTTTCCATTGTGCCTCTTCGTTCACGTTTTTCGCCGCAAGGTTGATCAGGGCTTTACAGAGTATCGCCCCACCGTTCCTTAGGAAGCTGAAACGCGAATCTTACCCGTTGCACTGTTCATTCCTAGTAGCTCTCTTGGGCTCTCCAGCCTCCGCGCTCCTCTCCTCAATCCGATAAAGAGGAAGCTGCGGGCAATCGATGCACGAAATGGATTCCTTCGTTATCTTCTTTGTGTAGAATCTGCCCATGCGTCTGCCATCAGCGCAAACGATTCAATAATGAGTGTTGAGAAAGGAATCGAATAACGATGCATACCGGACAGTTTATCCGTCATCCCCTTGTCACCGGTTGTCCGCCGCTTTGGGCTTCGGCATGGGGGGAGGACGATTTTGGGCCGTGGGTCGAGATAGTGGTTGGAGATGCGACTCAGCGAATGCGCTGGATTCCGCCGGGCCGATTTCTGATGGGCGTGCCGAAGGGAGAAGAACATTACGATTGGGAAACGGTGGGACAACGGGAGGTAACGATTGCCGCGGGTTTTTGGCTGTTTGACACGCCATGCACGCAGGGCTTCTGGGAGGCGGTGATGGGTGAGAATCCCAGCTACTTCAAGAATGGCGAATCGAAGCGCCGTCCGGTGGAGCAGGTCAGTTGGGATGATTGCCGGAAGTTCTTGGACACCGTGAACCAGCGATTGCCGGGACTAAACCTTGGATTGCCCGGCGAGACGCAATGGGAGTACGCCTGCCGAGCGGGCACGACGGGCGCGCGGTATGCGGAAGAGTTGGACATGGCGTGGGCGGCAGTTTTCGGTTGGTGTTGCGGCAAGGGAATTGCTGAGACACAATTTCCAAAACGGTGTCCTAAATCGACGGGGGATTCATAGGCTTCAAACGCCTTTAAAAAAAGGTCGTGCCTCTTCGGCGTTCGGGACATAAATACGCCATGTCGAATCCCGTATCCAGCAGCCCACCCACGACCGATCCGGCTTCAATACTGCGTTACCGTGACGGTCAATACGCCTCCGAACTCCTGGCTGCCGCGATTGTTCACTTGGACTTTTTCTCCTGGCTGCATGAAAACCCGGGCGCGGACACCGAAGCCATCCTCGATCATTTTGAATTTGCGGCGCGACCGGCGGACGTCCTTCTCACGCTTTGCCGGGCCAACGGATTCATTCGAACAGACGCCGCAGGCAAACATGAACTCACCCAACTCGCGCGGGAACATTTAGTGAAGGAATCGCCATGGCACCTGGGCCCGTATTACGAACCACTGAAGGACAGCCCCGTCGTTCGCGATTTCCTGAAGGTTCTGCGTACCGGCAAACCTGCGAACTGGGACGCGAAAGAGAACGGCGACGATTGGCACCAGGCGATGTTGTCCGAGGAATTTGCCCGCGGTTTCACCGCGCTTATGCATTGCCGTGGTCTTGCTTTTGGGCAGACGCTTGCGAGGGCTCTCACGCCGCTTTTGGCCGGGCGTTCCCACGTTCTCGATGTCGGCGGCGGCTCCGGTATCTACGCGGCGACGCTTGTTGCGGCGCATCCGCATCTCGACGCCACTGTTCTCGAACAGGCGCCTGTGGATGCGATCGCCCGGCAATCGATCGAAGAACAGGGATTAAGCGCCAGAATCAAGGTTGTGACCGCCGATATGTTCGCCGATGCGTGGCCGTCCGGAGCGGACGTCCACCTATTGTCCAACGTTCTGCACGATTGGGATTTCCCGGAGGTCCGTTCCATCCTCGGGCAATCCGCGAGTGCGCTCCCGGCGGGTGGTCTTCTCGTGATTCACGAAGCTGTTTTGAATGACGACAAAACCGGGCCTCTTCCCGTGGCCGAATACTCGGCTTTGCTGATGCGCGCATCACAGGGGAAGTGTTACACGTCCGCGGAATACGCGCCGATTCTCCGCGAACTGGGTTTCGAACCCGGCCCCTGCCAAGACACAATTGGTTACCGCGGATTCATGACCGCGGTTAGGCTATGAGGCCGGCTGTGACTTCGGTCCAACGACGCACATTAAACGCGCGCTAATCGTCAATGACCGGAATTTCGAGCGCTGTCCGCATCAAGAATCACGTTGGGTTTTCAGTCACCGACGCGGCAAGCGGAAAAGACACCAATCGCACACGATAAAAAACCACTTTGACCCTGCGCTGCGAAGCCCCGGCCAAAGGAAGTTTAGACGGAGATAACCACGGATCATAGGATTTCACGGATAAGATTGAGAAACCAGCAATGGGTATCTGTGTCAAATGAACCATTGCCAACATGAAAAGCATCCGCTGCTGAAGAATTTGGCGAACGTTCGATGAACGCGCCAGCGTCTTGGACTGCGGTGACGAGCGGAGCGATTCACCGCTTTCGCGCCGGCGAGTCCGAGGGCTCGGGACTTCCAAACAACTTGGTTCCATGTCAAAAGCGGCAACTGCGCTGACTTCGTTGCCGCACTCTCCAAGACCTGGCGGAAGATGTGACAAAACTCTGAGTCTCTGTGCGACTGGCCGGAGAATCGATCGCTAGGGTCTCGTGGCAATCTTCTTGAAACCGCTTTGTTCTTCGTTTCTTTCACTACCTTCTGTATGAATTTCTTCATGCATTTCCTGATTCGCAGGTAGTCTGCCGTGAAAAAAATACTCATGCCCATCGGCGACGCCACGGAGGCGCTCGATACTTTTTACGCCTTGTACAGATTGCCGGAGGACAACTTCGAGGTCGTGGTCGCGGGTCCGGAATCCCGGCTTTACCACACCGTTCTGCATGAGATTCCTCCAAACCCGGATGTTCCGTGGGATATCACTCAGGAACGGCCCGGTTATCATCTCCGCGCGACCGTCGCGTTCAAAGATCTCCGCGAGGAAGAATACGCCGGAGCCTTCATTTCCGGCGGACGGGCGCCGGAATACATTCGCTATGACCGCGACCTGTGCCGAGTCATGAAGGCGATCTCGATGGCGAATAAACCGATCGCTTGCTTGTGCCACGGAATCGAAATCCTTACCGCCGCCGGCTGCATTGAGGGGAAACGTGTGACCACCGTTCCCAAATGCGCCATGGATGCAGAACAGGGGCGCGCGATCTACGTCGATGAAGATGTGGTTGTGGATGGTTTGCTTGTCACCGGGCGCGGCTACGGCCAAAATACGGACGTGCTGCGCGAATTCATTCGCATGTTAAAATCCGCCTAAGTTCGCACTATGGACCTGTCTGTTTCCGCCCGAATCGCCGAGGGCTTTCTGTCGAAAGAAAAGCCCGCAATGTCGCTCGCCGAATTCACGGATCTTGCCGTTGAAGCGGATTATCGAGCTGTCTGCATGCGCGGCTCGCAAATCGGAGTGCATTCAAATGCTGATCAAATTACCGCGGCTTCCGAGCTTCTTCGCTCGCGCAAGCTTTCCGTGAGCATGATCACGGGAGATTTCGATATCGTTTACAACAACGACCGAGGTCCCGCTTGTCTCCGAAACATCACGCCATACCTAAATCTCGCCGAAGCCCTCGGAGCGTCGATGATCCGTGTCTGCGTCAAATGCCGCGAAGATATTCCGCACGCACAGAATGCCTCTGACGAAGCCGCACGCCGGGGACTCAGACTTGTGCATCAGTGCCACGTTCAAAGCCTTTTTGAAACAATCGAGCAAATCCAGGACACCCTCCGTAAAATCAATCGGGTCAATTTCGGTCTGATCTACGAGCCCGCCAATCTCGAGGAATGCCGTCAGGACTATGGCTCCGCCACGATACGGGAGCTGTCGCCCTGGATATTCAATGTCTATCTCCAAAACCAGAGACTCACGCCCAAAGGATCGATCACGCTGCAAACGTGGAGCCAGGGCCCCGTATCGTTTGACGTGATTCCCATCCCCGCTCCCGGCGGAATTGATTTCGCAAGTGTGTTCCGCGGCCTTCGGCAGATCAATTACGGTGGCCCTCTCACCGTGCATCAATCCGCCCCGCAAGACGGGAAGACCACACCCACAGACAGCGCCAAAGAAACGGCCGCGTTTTTGAAAAGTTGTCTAAACACCGCGCGTTGAGGTAAGAATTTCCGCGATCTCGGGACGTACCGAAATTATCCAACATCATATCGAGGGTTGCGCGCCAGCGCCTTGGACTGCGGTGACGAGCGAAGCGATTCACCGCTTTCGCACCGGCGTTCTCCCACGTTCCGAAACGATTAAGCAGTCAAGAAGCGCCTCAACAGTTTGCCGAGTTCCTTGCGAGCTCTGTAAAGCCGCATCTCGACCGCCTTCACAGAGCAACCGAGAATCGAGGCGATGTCCGCTTGAGAACGATCCTCGAACTCGGCAAGGATCAATGGAATTCGGTTTTCCTCCGGAAGAGCCGCAATGGCATGCCGAATAATCGCCGATCGTTCATTCGCTTCCAGCATCTCTCCGGGAGTGGAACTGCTCGATGGGATGACATCCATCATTTCAGAGGATGTTTCATTGACCGGAGAATTCAGCGACACTTGCGGACGCCGGCTTCGCCATCGGAGATGATCCCGTGCGAGGTTGGTTGCGATCGCGTAAAGCCACGTCGAAAACTTCAGCTTCGGCCGGAACCGATCTCGATGCCTATACACGCGCACAAAACTCTCTTGAGCGATGTCCTCCGCGTCGCCCTCATTCCGCACGATTCGAATTAAGTAGTGGAACAATTTCTCGGCATGCCGGTTCATCAAACGGTCCAAAGCATCATCTTCGCCCTGAACCAACTGGTCCATATCCTGACAGTCTTCTTCCTCGGACGTCATGCTGTTCCGCTGTTCCACACTTCGCACAGCAATTCATATCCTCTTCATTCGTCCAGAAACAGAAGAATCACTTTCTCCAACTCCCAAACGACGTCCAGGCTCGATGGAGAGGTGCACCGCCGCAGTCCCCTCGAATATGGGAGAGTGAGGCTCCCGCCGAACCCTGGAATTCTTCCAAGATGGGGTTCGACAGGAGTCTCACCCTCCCGCACAAAACCATGAACGCAGGTGAATCGATGTTTTCATCCGAAGCGGTGTTCTTTTTGGACCGGGGATTCATGGAGAGAGAGTCGAGAATTGCCGCAGCCGGGCGAGTCCCGAACCGTAGAGTGCCCATTGCAAATCCACACAGATTTTGAATTGCGCGGGCGGATAAAAACGACGAGTGTTGCCAGCCGAACCCATAGAGATGTCCGCATTCGATAAGAAACGCTCGCCGAAAACTTGATTATGAAGAAACACCTGAATTTCAGAGAAGGCGCTTTTACTTTGATTGAGCTCCTCGTTGTGATCGCGATCATCGCGATCCTTGCCGGCATGCTTCTTCCGGCGCTCTCCAAAGCCAAAGAGAAGGGGCAGCGAATCTCTTGTCTGAACAACCTCAGACAAATCGGTCTTTTCATGCAGCTCTACACCGATGACAATGAAGACACGTTTCCGGCACACCGCAACAATGGTATCACGGGATCGCAGGATATTCCCACGAACTGGTGGGGAACGACAATCTTGAGCGACGTGCAACTGACTAACCTGTTTCACTGTCCGTCACTTAAGACACGGCGGCAGGATTTAGGGGTTACCTGGAATTGGCAGTTCAACGCGCACAAGGTCGGATACGGTTACAACGCGTACTTTCTTGGTTTTCATCCGTACGTTCAGAATTCGGTTTCCGTCGGGGGAATTACCGTAAACACAGCGGCATGGTTCAAACGCTCGGGCGTTCGCAGCCCGGCGGACAACCTCGTGATCGGCGATTCGATGCCCAAGCCGGATGGGGCATGGAGCAGCAGCCTTTGGTGGCCCACGTCCGGTTTCGGTCCCTCCGACCAAAAAGAGGGCATCGATCCGAACCGTCATCAAGGCGGCGGCAACTCGGTATTCAACGACGGTCACAGCGAATTTAGAAAGAGCGAGCGAATCAATCCTCCGGAGGATCCAGTGAGGATCAGTGGGGCGAGAGGTCTCGTAAACATGGAATTCTGGGATCCGCTCCAAAGAAACAGGAACACGAGATAATTGGGGGATCGCTCTCGGCCATAAGATGTGTAGCCAGGGATCGATTCGACGTCCGCAGTGGAAACACGATACGACTATAAAGACCTGACGCGATTCGCGATGGAACTGTTGGTGCGGTCCGGAGTGGCCGAGCCGATCGCAGCGGACGTGGCGGAGGTATTGGTTGAGGGCGATCTTTTGGGGAAGTCCACGCATGGGCTGCAACTGTTAAGCCCATACTTGAAG
This sequence comes from Verrucomicrobiota bacterium, assembly GCA_027623095.1. Classification (GTDB taxonomy): domain Bacteria; phylum Verrucomicrobiota; class Verrucomicrobiia; order Limisphaerales; family SIBE01; genus JAIPJX01. The sequence continues at coordinate 6,428 of JAQBVM010000030.1, read as the reverse complement.
AGCATCCAAGCCGGAGAAATGACTCTCTCCGGCGTTCCGAAAGTCGTCAAAGAGTCCGGAGGAAATTTTACTTTGGACGCGGAATATCTGCCGGGCCCTTACGTAGTCAGACACGCAATCCAAAATGCCGAAAAGAAGCTTCCGACGTTTGGGATCACCACGGTCGCCATTCAGCGGTGCCACCATATTGCCTGTCTTCAAGCTTACCTTAAACCAGTCACTGACAAGGGATATGCGATCATTCTGATGTGCTCGGATCCATCCGTGAAAACGGTGTCCGCATTTGGAGGAGTCAAGCCGGTCTTCACTCCGAATCCACTCGCAGTGGGCATTCCCACTGAAAGCGATCCTATCCTCATCGATATTAGCGCTTCGACGACAACCAACGGACGCTCGATGCAAATGCATAAGCGAGGAGAAAAGTATTCCAGCGATTGTTTGTTGACCTCCGACGGCAATCCGACAAACGATCCCGCCGCTCTATTCAACGACCCTCCCGGAACCATTCTTCCTTTGGGTGGTGTTGACTTCGGCCACAAAGGATTCTCGCTCGCAATTCTGGTTGAAATGCTGACTTCGGCCCTTGGAGGCTATGGCCGCTCGAATGAGCCGTCGAGATGGGGAGCCTCCGTGTTTCTCCAATTGATCGATCCTGAATTCTTTGGCGGCATTCGGCATTTCAAGCGGGAAACGGAATGGCTCGCGCGTTCGTGCCGCGCTTCGGTAAAAGAAGGTGAAGCCACTCCCGTCCGAATGCCCGGTGAGCGGGCGCTTGGGCTCCGGGTGGAGCAGATGAGGGAAGGAGTAACGCTGTATCCAGCCATCATGCCGGCGCTTGAGAAATGGGCCGGAAAACTTGATGTGGAACTGCCGGCTGAAGCCTCGCGTTGACACCTCGAAGGAGCGCGGCCTTCCAGGCCGCAGCGCCCGAAAACATGGGAAAACGACAGACCAGATCGAGCGTGTCGCTTTAATAAACGTGCTGCGGCCTGGAAGGCCGCGTGCCGGTTTTATATGTGTCGCTGTGGTGTTAATCGAAGAACGCCAGTTCATTCGCCATAAGGATCACCTGGCAAAGTTTCTCCAGGGGCCTCAGTTGGAGCCCATTTTCTGTGGCCGGTTCGTGGATTTCAGCCTTGGGAAGCCGGGCGTGTTCTGATTCGAGAAACCGCAGCGCGATCTCGATTTCCTCGGAATCCGGATCCCGTTGAAAGGCGAGTTGATAAAGACGTCGAATCCTTTGGTCGTTACCTACGGGAGCCTCGAGCTCCAACCGTTGGGCAAGCCGGCGCGCCTGCTGAATAGCGAACGGACTGTTGATCATGAAAAGCGCCTGCTGAGGAACGGTCGTCGTAAACCTTCGAGAACTTGTGGTATCCGGACTCGCAAAGTCGAAGGTTCTAAACAGGTTCGGAAGATTCTGTCGTTCGATGAAACCGTAAACCGCGCGGCGTGTCGTGAATGGCGCCTCGGTCAAATCCACGGGCCGTCCGCCCTGTTCGAGATCAATTTGTCCGGCAACCGCAACGATTGAATCCCGAAATGCCTCGAAGTCGAGGCGGCGCCGGTTCATCCGCCAGAGCAACTCGTTGTTCGAGTCCACTTTCGCGCATTCCGGTCGGTTCTTGCTGCTCTGCTGGTACACATTGGAAAGCAGTATCAGCCGGTGGAGTCCCTTTACAGACCACCCGTCGTTCATGAAACTCCATGCGAGATAATCCAACAGTTCCGCGTGAGTGGGCGATTCGCATCGCACACCGAAATCACTCGGTGTCCCGACGAGGCCCGCACCGAACAAATGGAGCCAAACGCGATTGACGAACACTCGCGCGGTTAAAGGGTTGTCAGGGCTGGCAATGGCTTGAGCCAGTTCGAGGCGTCCGCTCCCTTTCTCAAAGGACTTTCGGTCTTTTCCGGACAAAACGCGCAAGAATCGCGGCGGAACCTCCTGACCTTGGGTCCTTGGATTTCCTCGAAGAAACACTTTTTGACCTGAAATGTTCTCTTTATCGATCAGGGCCATAGCCCTCGGAGGCGCTCCAGGATGTGTCGCGTCCAATTCGTCGAGCTTTCGTTTCAAGGCTCGAAGCTTCTGCGCTGTCGGAACGTCAAACAATCGGCGCAATTCATCCTCGGGGACATTTGCCGGGGAATCCGAACCGTAGAGGATTTGACGCAGTTCTTCGATCGAAGCATTCGCAAACCCTTGAGGAATTTCGCTGCTGGCGTGCCCATCGGAATCCGGAGCCTTTTGCGCCTCCATGCGCGTAATCCAGAGTGAATTTACATCGGCGAGCAGCTTGCCGTAACGTTCGCAGACGTCCTGCATCGATTTGAGGGGATCGCCGGCAAGTGCCAGAGCAACCATCGGATTTAACCGCGAATCCTCACCGCCATCGGCGGCGAAGCGAACCAGCAACTCATGCGCGCCGCCTGTAAACCCATTGGTAGCGAGCTTGGAAAACTCGAACCAAGGGCCAAAAATTGGATGGTTCGATTCTTTTTTCCATTGCTCAAGCCGAGACATCCACCGTTGCACCGTTTGCGGATGCAACTTCCGTTCGCGTGCTAGCGCTTCCGCTTTGCTGTCATCCGCCAATTGAAAGGAATCGTATGCTGTGAGCAAATAGTCGCCGGATCGGTTCCGGAGCTCGGTTAGTGCCTTACGTTCCGATGTCTCCTGAAAAGTCTCCAATTCATCGCCGCGTTTTGTTCTCTCGGCCAGATACTCCGAATGCTGGAATGGAAGGGATCCGCCCAGAAGCGGTTTCTCGTCTGGTTCCGTCGAGTTTGCGAACACACCGTACAGGGAATAGTAGTCTTCGGATGGAATCGGATCATACTTGTGGTCGTGGCAGCGGGCGCAACCCACGGTCAAGCCCATCAGGCCGCGAGTCACGACATCGATCCGGTCATCGATGATGTCCGATTGATTATTTAGAAACCGGCGCCCCAGGGTCAGATACCCAAGGGCCGCAAGCGGGTTCTGGTCCTCGCCCAAGGGCAGTCGGTCAGCCGCAATCTGCTCAAGAATGAACTGGTCAAACGGCAAGTCATCGTTGAACGCGCGAACTACGTAGTCGCGGTAAGTGTACGAATACGGAAAGCGTCGCTCCTCCTCGAACACGTAACCTTTCGTATCCGCGTACCGGGCGACATCCAGCCAATACCGCCCCCAGCGTTCGCCATAACGCGGAGACGCAAGGTAGTGCTCCACCATGGTCGCGAAGGCATTCTCTGATTCGTCGGCAACGAATGCCGCCGCCTCCTCGGGCGAGGGAGGCAATCCTGTCAGGTCAAAAGCAACGCGCCGGATCAACGTGCGTTTGTCCGCGCGCTCGGACGGCGACAACCCCTTGGCATCGAGTTTTTCAAGGATAAACGCATCGACCGGGGAACGAACCCAATCCTTGTGCCCGACGTCGGGCAATGCGGGGAGTGCAACAGGTTGAAATGCCCAGTGATCTTCAGAGGACGACTGGTGCGCTGAAGCTGGGTTGATCTCGTCGCGCGGGTCTGGAGCCCCCATTGCTATCCAAGTTTCAAGATCAGATATCTGTTCCGCCGAAAGTCTTTTGTCTTTTGGCGGCATGCGCAGATCTGGGTCTGTGTAGCGAACTGCTTTGATTAAGAGGCTGGCATCCGGATTGCCCGGCACCACGACCGGACCCGATTCGCCGCCTGCGAGCAATTTCTCACGCGTATCAAGGTAGAGCCCGCCCTTGATCTTCGCACTTTTCGCGCTATGGCACTCGTAACAATGCTCAACGAAAATAGGGCGGATTCTGTTCTCAAAGAATTCAAAATCCGCGGAAGTTGCGCCGGCCCCGGCCCCGGCGGCGATTGTCGGAATGCAAATTGAAAGTGCCGTGAGCAGAGTTCCGCCGGCGCGGCAAACAAGATTCAAAAAGGCAAGAGGATTCATAAAGAGATTGCAACAAATTCGCGGCGAACCACTCGTTGCGCGCCGTCCCTGAAGAGGCTCCAACTTCATACTTCTGTTCTCGGATTCCAGCTCGCCAATGCGTTCATTTTCGAAGTTTTTGGAACCATTTAAGGGACTTTTTCTGAGGGATATCGGTCCGACTGAACTTAACGAAGCCGAGAATCTGATAGTGGTTTTCGTAGGCCGTTCCAACTGCCGGCCCAATCGACGTGACGTGCTTTCGAGATTCCCTTTCGTAGGCAACCAAGGCGAATTTAGCAATCGATTTCTGCCGGTCCGCTTTGTAAAGTGAGACCTCGGGTGTCTGTACGACTCCGGCAAATGGAACCGGGAAGGGGAGGGAGGGCATTCCGGTCAGAGAATTCGCTCCGTCGATCGAAAACGCACCGCTTCTCGCCTCAATCACAACATCGGCCTCAGTTACCGCATCAACCACAATAACATCGCTGGAGAACAACAGATCTCGAATTGAGCCTATCACGTACTCTTTGTCGAATGCATCGAAGTACGTTGTGTTCAGGAACACCTTGCGGCCTTTCAGTATGGACACATCGATATTCGTCATCGCGTGATCAGCGGCAGTGCTCAAAAGAAGCTGTTCCGTGGCTGTCCGTTTGGGCTCAGAAGACCGAAATTTGATGCATCCGCTGGTCATTCCCAATACCATGCCAAGCGTGGCGAAAAGCAGTCCGCGCGGAACCGTCATGCGATCTTTCTTTTCAAGCCCATTGTCAAATTTCTGCATCGGGAGATGATAAATCTTGTCGGCGGTTTTTGCGATTCAAAAAAGTTTGGCAAGTCCGTTCCATGCCCATCCGGCTTTTCGGCATACGTATCGATTGGACGTGCCGCGCCTCACTGAGGCGCGCTCCGGAGCGCGGGTCTGTGACCTGCGGCATCCGCGAAAGTTCCGAGCGCGCCGACCGGCGAAAAAGCGGCTAATTCGACTTCGGGTACCCGAGCCTGTTCAAGTAAGTTGCCAGGTCTCGCCGATAATCGGAATCAATATCTAAGCGGGTCAATTGCCGGTGGACAAGTCCTAGTCCTTCGGTTGTTGTCTCGGCACTCCGAGCGTCTTGAAATCGCTGCGTTGGGTCGGGATGCAGCATGCGCTTGAGAATTGCCACTAACTGATCATTGCGCCGAACGTAGGGAGGCACCAAACCCGGAAGCCGATCAGGCAATTCTGATTTGAGCCGAATCCATTCCGAATCGGTCACGTTCTTGGGATCTACCAGCGGCTTGCCTCGAAGCAGTTCGAGACCGACCAGTCCGACACTATAGAGATCCGACTGGATGGAAGTTCCTTTGCGTTCATGCACCTCGGGCGCCATGTACGCCGGTGTTCCCAAAAGAATGGTCGTTTTCTCGTTGACGAAATTCGCCCGCCCGAAGTCGATTATTTTCACATAACCCAACGGGTCAATCATCATGTTCATTGGTTTTACATCGCAGTGCAGATATCTCGCGGAATGCAGAGTCTCCAAACCTGCAAGCAATTGGCGCATGATGTACACCGCGACACCTGGCTGAATGCAAAGAGTGTTGTCGTGAAAGTTGAAGAGCACCTTCAGGATCTGAGCCCATTCGCGTGCTGAGCTCTGAGATTGGGCGATATTCAGGTGGCGGCTGCTCAGGAATTCCCGGAGATTCATTCCGTCGATCAATTCCATCTGAATGTAACCGATTCCGTTCGTCTCCTCGTAAATATCGCAATCCACCAGTTGCGGAGAGTGGCTGGATTGGAGCCGGGAGATTTGGGCGGCGATCCGGCCCATATCGGTCCAATACTTTTTCACGCTCGAATACACGCTCGGATCAAATATCTTCACTGCGTGTTTCGTGAAACAGCCGCGCGCGCCCTGCCGTTGAGCGTGAAATACAACGCCTTGCTGGCCTTCGCCGATGCGCCGGTTCAACCGGTACGCTACCGGGTAATAGATCGCATTCGCTTCAAGAATGGATCGAAAATTGTCGGTCAATTGGCGTTGCCCCATCCCAACAATCTTATGACTGGGCTCGTCCTTCAAGGGGGCGGCTCCGGCATTCGGTTGCGTCGCTATTTCCGTGGTTGCACTGTCTTCAACACGGTTCAGTGCGTCTGTTTCTTTTTCTTTCATCATTCCCCAATTTCACTGGCACCATTCGATGCGGTAATATCGTTCCCGAACCGTGTTCGATTCGGGATCGGTCCATGCGCTGATCGCGTCCGTCGCGGCGACTTCTTGGGTAACCGGCTGCCATGAGTCGCCGGTTAGCGAGTGTGACTGCTTCGAAGACCGAAAAATGTGGGCGCGTCGATTCTCGGACGACTCGTATTGAATAGATTTCAGCATATTACCTTTCGAGGATACAAGGTTGCGTCAATAAGATCGAATCCGGGTTTCCCGGGATACCTGTCATTTGTCGTGGGCAGATCTGCGGGAGACGGAACTTAATTGGCTGAGAGTCCCGTGACAACTCCTTTTGAAGCGAACAACCG
>JAQBVM010000029.1 GCA_027623095.1 Verrucomicrobiota bacterium | reverse complement strand
CCCGCGTTCCGGAGCGCGGGTCTGTGACCCGCAGCGCGTCTGATCCACGCGAATGCCAATATTCCGGATAGGCATGGAACAAAATAACAGGCTCGGGGTTGCGGCTGAGTAAGAACAATCCATACGTTCGTTTCGATTCTCTTTGGGCGCGATTCGTTCTCTCCTGAGCGTGGTGGTGAATTAATACGGAAGCTGACCCACGACAAAAGCCACCGATTGGGCTTCACCAGATTCCACCGTCGTCGGCGCCGCTTCCGTGTGAATTCGCGCCCGGCTCAACCCGTGCGCCAGCAGCAAATCCGCGGCGGCAAGCGCCCTTTGTTCGGCTAGCAGCCGGTTGGCATCCGGATCACCTTCGGCCCGCGTGTGACCGATCACGCGCAAATAATATTGAGGGAACGAATTGAGCCGCTTTGCCAGCACGTCCAGATCGCGCTCGCTTTGAACGCTGATCTTTGCGGACCCGCGGACGAAAATGATTGGCGGAGTCTTTAGTTCGCCGACCGGCTGCAACCGGGACCATCGTTCGTCCGATAGGGACGACGCTTCGGCCTCAGCGCGGATCGGTTCGAGATCATTGCTTCCCGGGCCAAGATTGGTGATGACGTTGAGGCCGCTTCCTGGATGAAAGTTGTCCAATTGAATCTCCTCCAGCACTTGCCTGTAAAAGAGCGTGTGATGTTGTCCCGGGAGAGGGTCTGAACTCAGAGAGCCTGTTTTTAACAGTACGTCCATGATGTTTTGGATCATGTCTTCGAGGTGGCCGGCGCCGCCTCGAGCTGTGGCTGGCACCAATCCGAAATGGGCATAGTTCTCGAGCGTGTTCTTCCATCGGATGCCCGCGACGACTTTCTGCGCCTGGTTTTCGTTGAGCTTCTCGATTCCGGTCTTGGATGCGTCCTCACGAATCAAGCCGGTGAACCCTTCGGCTTTTTGATTGTACTCGTAGGCCGCGCGAAGATAGGCTTCGAGAACAGTTCGGACCAGGTCGGGACGGTCCCTGAGAAACTGGCGTTGCGCGACCAAGACATCCACGACATATCCCTTGAGCTTCGAACTATCGATCAAGACGTGGGCCGTGTCTTGTTCGAGTGCCTTGGACACGTAGGGTTCCCACAATACGAACGCCTTTCGTTCTCCCTGTTTCGCGTTCCGAAAAGCATCGTAAACCGCGCGCGCGCCATCGGCTTCGAGCCACCACTTTTGGGGCAGCTTAGGCAAATTGAAATGAGCGACAACGACCCGCGCAAGGAATTCGCTTGGCGAACCGGGCGTGAGCACGATTTGCGCGTTCGAGTCGTTCAGGTCTTGGAGGCTCTTGACGGTGTCCTTGCGGGCAACGATGGCGTCGCCCCCTTTGGTCTCGTCAATGATCAGGACAATCGAGCCTGGAAAATCGCCGGCGGCGGCGCCAGCCGTGATCAGAGAATCGATTGTGAATACCGCCATCTGCGTTTTGCCCTCTCGGAGCGCTTTGAGCCGGGCTGGATAGTCCGCTTTGTCATCGGAAATCGTCAGCTTAATATGTTTCGCTTTCAGCTCCTCGCGCATCTGTTCGGAGCGCAGTACCGCGTAGCCTGAGAACGAATCGGCCGCGATCGCGATTTCGTCTTTGTATAAACTGTCAGAGCCTGTGGTTCCCCGGAGTTTCGCCTGTAGGTATGGGTGTACCAGGAATCTGTAGGAGGCGCCGAGGACCGCGAGGATGACGCACCAGAGCACGGCAGCCAGCAACAACCCTTTGGCGCGACGGTCACTCATTAGCGCCCTCCCCTAAAGATACCTTTCAAGATGCTCAGAGCTACCAATCCGCCGATGACGATCACGATGATCGTCGTCCAGTTTCGAGGTTTGCCCTGGGAAAGGGGGGGCGAAGATGGAACTGGAATGTTGCGTTTCGCAACGGCGGGCTGCGCTTCAGGTTTGGAGCCAACTTCGGCAAACGGGCGGCTCCCGATCAGATGGTTTCCTGAAGTGGACAGTGTCTGAAGTGCGACTGCCGCGATTTCATTTGGAAGTCCGGCGATGGTTTCGAACGCGTCTTCGCCGACCGAATCGGTCCCACTTTTTGCTACCTCCGCGAATACGGCCGCAACGGCGGTTTTCAACGATTCCGGATCGTTGGCGCGGCGATAGGAATGCGCTTGCTTGGCCAGTGTATGGTCCTGCTTCATATCGACGCCGATCACATCAACGATTAATCCGCGCGATACGACGTCCGGCGTATAGCGGTCAACAAGCTTTCGGTCGCTGGCTTCGCCATCCGTTACGATGAGGAGGCGGTATGTTCCGTATCCAAATTGCGCGGCTCGTTCCTCAAGCAATCGGTCCGCGCCTATTTTGATGTAAGCGCCGAGCGGTGTGCCCTCTCCCGGTTGCGGCCTTTCAATCGCCTTAAGAAGCTCTTCCTCGTTGCGCGGTCCCAGCGGATAGAGCCAATTCTCACGGATGTCCTTCGAGCTGAATTGAAGTAGGCCGATATGCGTGGATTCCGGTACTCGCCGGAGAACCTCTTTCAACGCCGCTTTGGCCGCCTCCATTTTTGATGTGTCGGTTCCGGTCATGCGTTCGCGCATCGAACCCGATGCGTCGAGAACAATGACAACGTTGTCGTGATGTTCTTGGGAATGCGCCGGCCGCACAACAAGTCCCAGCGTGAGCGAGACCAGCAAACCGGTGATTTTCAGAGATTGAGTTTTCATTCTGAAATGCGGGTTAAAAGTCGAAATCAGAAGGGTTCGCCGCCTCGGCGGTCACGCGGAGCACGCGGAATTCAACGCGCATGTTCTTCATAGCCTCATCCATGTTCGCCGGTTTGGCGATGAACGGTTCCCGAATCCCAACGCCCACCGGCTGGATTTGGCTCGGGTCAATGGTCAACCCTTTTCCTTTGGCATAGGCCGCGACCGAACCCAAAACCGACTCGGCTCGGTTGCGTGAAAGGTTTAATGCCGCCTGCATCGTCTCTCGTGGTCGAAATTCGGTAACTCCATCAAACGCGCCTCCGTCGATCAACTTAACAAGCTCGTCGGTTTGGTCCAGATCGAGAGGGCGCCCATTCAGGGAGTAGGAATAGTTTCCGCGTGTTCCAGACTGTTTTAACACCGCCTTCTGCATTCCCGCTCGCACCAAATCATAAAGGGTCTTTGTGGGGTCCGCGTGGCCCCGAATCGCGATCACAGCATTGCCGAATTTCTGCGCGGTTTCGACGACGCGCTGAAACTCCGCGCCATACTGCTCGGGACTGAACTCTGTCTGATTCGGATCGAAGTTGATCGTAAACGATAGGATGGTCTTATCGTCCAAAATGCCGCCTGAGGTGAGTGACTCAATCTCGTTTCGGACCGCTTCCGCACGAAAACGTTCCTGGCGCTGCAGATCGGTTTTGGTCAGATAGGACAGGAAGAGCGGCGACTTGTAATCAAGGCCGGATGGAAACAGCGCCATCCGCTCTTTGGCGTAACCGCGGCCCACCGCCAGATCGAGCGCGACTTTCTGGAACGCTTCAAATCCGCTCAAATTTCCCTTCTCTGTGAAGAACGCGACGTTTCCTGGGTAACCGACGAACGTGCAATCCGACAGCAATCCGTGAGAGTCCTCCAGCGTGGGAATCGTGGTCTTACCGTAAATGTCCTGAGTGAGTTGGAGAAGGTTCTTATAAACGGGTGAATTTGAGGACTCATATTGCTTCTTGAGATCAATGATTTCCTCGCACGCCTTTAGATAGGTGGCGGCAAATTTGGTGACCAGCTCCTTGTTTGCGTCATAGAAATCCTTCCGACAGACATACACATCCGCAATGGAACGGGACAGTTCGGCTGTGGAGACGAGAACCCGGGCACCTTTGACAGTTCCTTCCGCTCCCGTGCCGCTGTTCCCTTTTCCTCCCGTCAATCCGATCATATCCGGAGTAATCGCGAAAGCCGCGTCAATGTCCGACCGGGAACGAAGGAGTTCAGCGGGAGAATCGGCGGTGCCGGTGAGATCTTTCGCCCAAACAACCTTGATGTTGTCCCAGGTCAATTGAGCCGATTTCAACACGTCATCCAGCATTCCCACATGGGGGCCTCCCTGTTGAAGCGCGATTGTTTTGCCGCGCAGGTCGCTCATGGTCTTTATCTCTTGCCGGGCGACGAGGTGATCCCCCGCCGACCACGTCATTTGCAGGATCACAACACCTTTGGTTCGAGGATCGGATCCGATTACTTCGGAAGCCAGTCCCATCATGCGGTAAGTGCCGCGAAGGAACGGTGTTTTTCCAGCTCGATAATCGCGAACCTGCTGCACGAAATTGTCGCCGGGAACAAGGCGCAAGTTGAGGCCCTGTTTCTGAAAAAGCGTGCCTGCTTGGGTTGTCAGGCCGCCGTTCGCGTAGAACGTGGCCATGTCTCCACCCCACGTGATGAACGGAACAGTCAGCGGCGAGGTCTGGGTCACCGGACCCACCGCACCGGCGCCAACAAGTTCGCTAAATCGCTGCTCCTGGGCCAAAACTGTGCAGCAGGCGGTGACTGCCAGCAGGGCGCGAATGCCGGTCCGTACGGAATGCGTGACGAGGTTCATCGGTGGGTCCTTTTGATAAGCGTTTTTTGAGCGGTTCTGATTCACAGCGGGCACTATATGCTATGCCTGTCGATTGTGTGAGTACAGTTTCATAGTTGGATTGTAAACTGCCGTTGCAGTTTAGATTGCCAAGATTCGAGAACCATATTGGTTTTTTCCGTCAAATGATCAATCAAAAGACAGGGGCGTTTTCAGTGATTGGAATCCGTTTTCAACCGGGTATTGTGGGACCGAATGGAATTGGAGCATCTCGGATGGAATCGACATTTTGAGGAGTGTTTTCAACGCTTCGCGGCAGCAGGTTTGCGCGCCGCCCGCGTGACAATGCAGCACCGCGGCGGTTTTCGTGTATGTTCGGCGGATGGGGAATCGGCGGCCGAGGTCTCTGGCAATTTCATTCATCAGAAGGTGTGCACGAGCGATTTTCCAGCGGTGGGCGATTGGGTCGCGATTGAAACCTTTCCCGGGCCAGCCAAGGCAGTCATTCACTCAATTCTTCCACGCCGGACCAAATTCTCACGAACAGCCGCGGGAAAGCATGGGGGAGAGCAGGTGATCGCGGCGAACATTGACGATCTATTCATAGTCACAGCGCCCGACGCCAGCCTGAATCCCAGGCGAATCGAGCGTTTTTTGACTCTTGCATGGGAGAGCGGCGCAAATCCCGTGTTGCTCCTGACCAAAGCCGATGTTTGCAATGATCTGGACGGTAACATCGAAGAACTCAAATCGGTTGGTTCCGGAGCTCCGGTTCTTGCGGTGAGTTCTGTCAGCGGCCTCGGTCTGGAGCAGTTCATCGCCTATTTTCGGGTTGGGCGAACGGCCGCATTGCTGGGGCCTTCGGGCGTCGGAAAATCCACTCTCATCAATTGTCTTTGCGGCAACACGTTGTTGCGGGTTCAGCCGGTTCGGGAGAGGGATCAGAAGGGCAAGCACACCACGACGCATCGGGAATTGATTGCGCTTCCGAACGGCGGCTTGATAATCGACACGCCCGGCTTGCGCGAACTGCGGCTGTGGGAGGGAGGCGACGGCATCAGTGAGGCATTTGAGGATATTGAACAGACTGCCACCGGTTGCCGGTTTACAGACTGCCGGCATGACAAGGAACCCGGATGCGCGGTCCGCCAAGCCGTCGAGTTAGGCACCCTGGACAGTGCTCGGTTGGAGAGCCACAGAAAACTAAAGAGGGAGCTCGAGCATTTCGGACGGAAGTATGACAAACGTCCACAACCCGAACAACGCAAGCGCTGGAACTCAGCGGTCAAAGCGTCGAGGAAACCCTCCAAGGCCAAGCGATGAGTGTTCGTGTAAAGATCTGCGGAATCACAAACATAAGCGACGCGTTCGCCGCGATCGATGCGGGGGCAGACGCACTGGGATTCATGTTTTATGAGAAAAGTTCGCGTCACGTCACCGTGGCGGCGGCGGCGGCGATTATTCGAGAATTGCCGCCCCTCGTGGCGCGGGTTGGAGTGTTTGTTAATGCGACCGCCAGTCTCGTGCGCGAAACCATCTCTCAGTCCGGCATCGACACACTCCAGTTTCACGGCGACGAGGCGCCGGAATTCTGCTCCAGCTTTGAACTGAAATACATCAAAGCGTTCCGCGTGAAAGATGAGGCATCTTTGGCACAGTTAGGCAAATACCCGGAAAGTGCATGGTTGCTGGACGCTTTTGTTCCCGGCCAGCTTGGAGGGACGGGGGCGACCTTTAATTGGGAGCTCGCAAAAAAGGCAAAAACGCTCGGCAATCCGATTATTCTCGCAGGCGGATTGACTCCGGAAAATGTGGTTCGAGCCGTTCAGGACGTGAAACCCTTCGCGCTGGATGTCTCAAGCGGTGTCGAAGCCGCGCCAGGAAAGAAAGATGCGAAGAAAATGGCCGGCTTTATTCGTTTGGCCAAGCAGTGCCTCATCGAGTAATCGCGTTCGTTTGGTTGCGCATACTTTTGGCCTTCGTTCCTGCGTGATGTCCACCTACGGAAGTGCAATGGCTCGATCGTTTTTAGCTCGGTTCATTTTTCTTGTCCGAAATCCCAGTAGTCCGCATAGTCTGGGCAATTCAGGAAACTCAACGGCTAGTGCGGAAGTCCGGGCGTTTTCGCGCTCCCTCCACTCCGGCACCGGAAGTTCGATAGTTGCAGATTGAAGAAGCAGTGACGATCCTATGGACCTCGACACGAACCGAAATCGAAGAATGAAAAATGTTTGCGGCACTCTCATTGCAATTCCATTCATAATTGTATCTGTCTGCGCGGAGAATTGGCCCCAGTTCCGCGGCCCCGACGCACAGGGGCATTCTTCCGAGTTGGGGGTGCCTGTTCAATGGGGTGTCACCGAGAACATCGCTTGGAAGACAGCCATTCCGGGAGCAGGCTGGTCATCACCGATTGTCTGGGGCGATCACGTGTTTATGACGACTGCGACCCAAAACGGTGAGTCATGCCATGTGCTTTCGCTTGATCGGAAAACGGGAGAAATTCTGTGGGACCGTGAAGTTTTTCGGCAAGTTCCGCGTCGCAAGGAGACCCGCAATAGCTACGCTACCCCGACTCCGGCGACGGATGGGGAACGGGTCTATGCCTGTTTCGGTGATGGCAGTTTCGTAGCTCTCAACTTCGCAGGCGATATCGTTTGGGCGAATCGGGATTATCCGTTTTATGGTCAGCACGGCTTGGGATCTTCCCCGATTTTGCACGAAGGCCTTCTGATCATGGCTCGCGATGGAAGCAGTGATGGTGAAGACAAAAAGCTCGGCTGGCAAAAGCCATGGGATCAATCGTTCGTGCTCGCGCTAGATGCAAAAACGGGTCGCGAACGATGGAGAGGAAAGCGCGGATTGTCTCGGATCTCGCACGGTGCACCAGTCATTTGGGAACAAGAGGGCGGAGCGCAGGTGATTAGTGAGGCGGGCGATGTCGTGCAGGGTTTCGACGTGAGGACGGGCGAGCGAATTTGGAGCAGCGAAGTCATTGGCGAAGGCAAAGTGCCGTCCACCTTGATCGGCGGTGGTCTTGTTTTCACCGCGGGTGGATGGGGTGGCAAAGAGTCCGTCAAGGCATTCAAACTTGGGGGGCGCGGTGATCTTAAAGAGACGAATCTGGTGTGGGAGCAGAGAAAGGGAATGCCCAAAGTGCCTTCGATGATTTGGGTGGAGCCCTATTTGTTTGCGATTACCGATGGCGGTGTCGCGGAGTGCTTGAGGGCGGAAACGGGTGAACTTGTTTGGCAGGAGCGTGTGGGTGGAAATTTTTCGGCATCGCCATTCTCTGCGGAGGGCCGCATTTATTTCCTCGCGGATGACGGCGAAACGACCGTTATCAATGCGAGCCCCGAGTTTAAGGTGCTAGCAACGAATTCGCTGAATGAGAACGTGCAGGCCTCTCCGGCTCTTTCACGGGGACAGATTTTTATACGAACTGAGAAGAGTCTGTTTTGTGTCGGTGCGAACTAAATACGGATATTCAATAAAGAAAAAGCAATTCACGAATTTCCCTATGAAACGCTCCGTGGTTCTCTATTTCGTCCTGGTTTCTTTCTCTGCGATTCTGCAATTAAGGACGACTCACGCAGCGGGGACACATGCTGAAAGTGCTTACCATTTGCTCGCCCGCAGCAATCTGGTTGCGTGGTGCATCGTGCCGTTCGACGGAATGAAACGCGGGCCAGAGGAGCGCGCGGCAATGCTCGAGAAACTTGGGTTCACCCAGTTCGCTTATGATTACCGTTCTGAGCATATTCCGACGTTCGATGCGGAGATGGATGCTCTCAAGCGGCATAATGTTCGATTGCTTGCGTGGTGGTTTCCGACCGTGCTGAATGAGGAGGCAAAGAACATCCTTGGCGTTCTCGAACGGCACCATCTTGCGAATGTCCAGTTGTGGGTCATGGGAAGTGGCGAATCAACAAAGACGCAAGACGAGCAACGTGAGCGCGTCGAGGCGGAGGCAGCGCGCATCAAAACGATCGCGAACGCCGCTGCGAAAATCGGCGGCACGGTTGGGCTCTACAATCACGGCGCGTGGTTCGGTGAACCGGAGAACCAAATTGAAATCATCGAACGTCTCAGGAAAGACGGTGTCCGCAATGTGGGCATCGTCTATAACCAGCACCACGGGCACGATCACATTGAGCGTTTCGCAAAGCTGCTCCAGAAGATGAAACCCTATCTGATCGCGCTGAACCTAAATGGGATGACGCCACGCGGTGACAAAGTGGGTAGAATGATTCTGCCGCTCGGCCAGGGCGAACTCGATGCTGAGTTGCTCGGCATTATCAAGAAAAGCGGTTGGCACGGACCGATCGGAATTCTGAATCACACGGACGAAGATGCGGAAGGCCGGCTCCAAGACAATCTCGATGGGCTGGACTGGTTGCTCAAAAAGCAATCCGGCAGTCCGGCGGGGGCAAAACCAACCCCGCGCACTTGGCGCGAATGATAGAACACCGCCACGAGCCCGGATATTTCACGGTCAATCGTGACAGTAAGGCATTTGAGACGGCAGGGACGGACCCGTCGGGCTGTCCTCGCTGCGTTGAGCGGTGAAACAATGTGTCGCAGGCTCGGGAATCGAGTATCGCTCGCATAGCCGATCCGTGCCTCTCGCCTATCCTTGGGAGCAATCGCCTTTGCCGCCCATCGCAGCCATTCGCTTTCCGATTTCTTCTGAGGACAAATCTTCCATGTGCGTGGCCAATGTCCAAAGGTGGCCGAAGGGATCAGACAACGTGCCGGACCGGTCGCCATAAAACTGGTCCTGGACCGGCCGGACCATCTCGCCGCCCGCGTCTATCGCCTGCGCGAAGACGGCGTCCACATCTTCGACATAGACCATCAAGAATACTGGAGTTCCCCCGACACTTTGAGGACTGCTCGCACCCATTTCAGGAAATTCATCGGCGAGCATCACGGGCGCGCCGTTGATGCGCACCTCGGCGTGCATGATCTTGCCGTCCGATCCGGGCATGCGCATGAATTCCGTTGCACCAAAGGCTTTCTGATAATAGGCGAAGGAAACTTTTCCGCTTCTTTCGTGCGGAGGAAGAAGTCCGGTTCATGGAGAGGCCTCACATCCAAAAATTTGGTTGCGAATCAGTGCCGTGAACCTTGGGTGGCACCCGCAGTCCCTGCGGGACGCGATCACAATCTTGGAAACGAATTCGCAATGATGGATTGAACGCCGACAGCCAATCCCGCGTCCAATCTTGATCGAATCAATCATTAAAACCGGACTGATTTGCTTCGCGCTCTTCGCGTTGCTGACGATTGGCTGCCTTCGATATCCAGAGGATCCTGTGGATATAAAATCGCAAAGATTAACCACTCGCGATCTATTGATGGCTTGGGGAGAGGATGTCGGCTATTCCGAGTCACACAATCTCAACCATCCCGCCTTCAAGGCTCTGGTAGCACTCGGTGCGCGAGCAATTCCAGATCTGCTGGATGCGATGCGCCGGGGCGGCAACAGCGGGCGTGATTCATGGATGCGGGATAACGCCGCATTCGTCCTGAGCCGAACGGGACCGGCGGCAAGCCCCGCGGTTCCGGAACTGATCGAGTTGCTCAATGCGGAGGATTGGAATGTCCGGTTCTGGTCGGCGCTCATTCTTGGCGGTATCGGTCCCGCGGCCAATGAGGCCGTTCCTTATTTGCTTGAGGCGCTCAACGACACAACTCTGGTACGCGGAGGGGCGGCTCTGTCCTTGGGAAGCATCGGCTCGGACCCGGGTCACGTCATTCCCCGATTAGTTGATGTCATGGAAACCGAGAAAGATCACGAAACCCGACGGCGAATGATCGTGGGGTTGGGAAGATTCGGTGAACGTGCCGGGGTTATCGTCTCAAGTTTGCTGCCTTTTCTGCGAGATCACGACCAAACCGTGCGTGAATCGACAGCTTGGGCTGTTCGCGAGATCGATCCAAGCCGGAAGGCATTTGTTGATTTGGAGTTGGCGTCCGCCGCAGACGATGATCGCGCTCGATTCGACGCCACATTCCGTGCCGATCCTGGTTTGGAGTGCCAAGCGGTTGCGGAAACCAATCGAATCGAGATGGGAATGCCTCTCAATATTCACGTGACGGCGCAGTCTGTGCCATGGAGGCTTCCGGTGGGAGTAACGCGTCTTAATGCATTCAGGATTCAAGAGTCCCTAAGACTCCACATGACCAACCGTTTGACGAACCTGCATTTGGTTTTGGACATCGAAGACAGTTTTGGCATTTGGTCTCTCGACCAAGGACAAAATGCCGAATTACTGGATGGTCGGAAAATAGGACCGTGGGACGTTTCATTTCGGCTCGTTCGATTGCGGGACCGGATGGTCCAAGGAACGTACGATTGCGCACTCGAACTTGCGATTCCAAAGACGAAACCGAAGTATTGGAAGGGACAGGACAGTTCTGATTGGCGAAGCTTTGGGTTCTGGAGCGGTCGAATACTATCGCCTCCGTTTCCTCTCGAACTCGTGGAAGCAACAACCGCTAAACGTACCGTGCTCGTCCCAGGCCCGCCGCATCTCGATCGGGATTCGACACAAATCTCGTGCGGACTGGAAGTGCAGGACCGCGTCCGAGGTAAGTCCTAAACGAGTCAAAAAGCGGTTCTCATTTCTGCCACGAAGCAGAATAATTTGTTCAGCATCACTCTTGCGGACCCTTCATCAACCGGAAGCTTCGACCAGAGCCGTCGTGAGCGCTTTGCCCCTCGTGTGCAGCGGGACAATCTGGCTCTTGCATTCGTTGAAGCGGAAGCGGCGCTGGAGTTGGTTGAGTTGCGTGACATTAACCAGACCATCATGCTGGATCAATGACTTTGACTTTGGCAATGCGAGACCAATCAAGGCCACCGTCCGGTTTGCGAGGCGTTTCGTCGTGTTTGCTGACCAGGCACCGTCAACGCGCATCATTCACCCCAAGGGTGAACGCCAGACCGAAGCTCGGCAAGTCCGTATTCAACCAGCATTCGGGGTGACCACCGTCGTCGAATTGATACGATAGCTAATTCTTCCCCGCCAACACTCCGTCGTCTGTGCAAAAGGAGCGCATGTCACATTCTTGGCAGATGTCTTTTTCGGGCTCGGTCACGATGCGGAAATCCTTCGCCTTGATTATACCGACGCCAGATAAAATGACACGTTCAAAGCAGTTGACGCGATTGAAGAGTCTGATTCGGAGTCTTTGACCCGTTTAGGACCATTGAGCCTCGCGACCTTGATCCCCGCGGTTACGGGAAGATGGGAGGGTGCGGCTCCCGCCGAACCCTGGACTCCCCAAAGAATGGGTTCGACTGGAGTCTCACCCTCCCACAGAAAATGAAGAGCGCGCCGTGAATCGGTATACTCACACGAAACGAATAAAGTGGCAGTTTCAAAGTAGTTGACGCTCGTTTCATTGGCCTCGCACAATGCGCCTATGACATCTCGTGGATATTACGCGGTTTGGACATTTGTATCGGCGACTTTATTGCCATCGTTGTTGATTGATGCGCGAGGAGCGGCACTCGATCGAGCCGCGCGATGGAGTCAGATTGCGCCGTTTTTCTCGCCGCCTGCCGAGTACTTTGGCGATTACGGCAAGTATAAATCGCCGCTGGTGTTCGATGATGGAACTTCCGTTCGATCGGCGGATAATTGGCAACGGCGCCGAAGCGAAATCCTTTCGGGATGGAACAAGATCGTGGCACAGTGGCCTGCCCTGATTGAGCAACCGCGCGTTGAGTATCTTGAAGTAGAGGCTCGCGAGAATTTTGTTCAGCATCGTGTGCGTGTTGAGATTGCCCGTGGACAACACGAGGCGGGCTACTTGTTGATTCCGGGCGGCGATGGTCCATTTCCGGCGATTGTGGTGCCGTTTTATGAGCCTGAAACGAGCATTGGAAAAAACGGGGAGCTGCGCGATTTCGGGTATCAACTTGCCAGGCGCGGGTTTGTCACATTATCGATCGGATCGCCCGGCGGCGACGCCAGGAAGCCTGAGATCGGGGAGGCCGTGTGCCAACCCTTGGCATTTCTCGGGTATGTGGCCGCGAACTGTTACAATCTATTGGCGAATCTGCCAAACGTGGATTCCCGCCGGATCGGAATTGTTGGCCATTCTTATGGGGGAAAGTGGGCGATGTTCGGCTCCTGCTTTTATGAGAAATACGCCTGCGCAGTGTGGTCCGATCCGGGAATTGTGTTCGACGAACTCCGGCCCAACGTCAATTACTGGGAGCCGTGGTATTTGGGACTAGACGCTCACGCGGCTCGCAAACCGGGGCTTCCAACGGAGACGAATCCTCGTACCGGCGCGTATCGAACTTTGGTTGAGGCTGGATTTGATTTGCACGAAGTTCACGCGCTGATGGCGCCCAGACCGTTTCTGGTCTCGGGAGGCTCCGAGGATCAGCCTGAACGCTGGCGCGCATTGAACCACTCCGTGGCGGTCAATCGGTTGCTCGGTTACACGAATCGAGTGGCAATGACCAATCGGAAAGCGCATTCCCCCACGGTTGAGTCCAATGACCAGATCTACTCGTTCTTTGAGCATTTTCTCAAGGAGTAGCAGTGGGTCTTTATGCTCCTGTGTGCAATCGCCAAGCAACTAGGGTGAGTTGCTCTGAAATCTTACGAGTTGCACCATTGATCCTTAGTTACTCTCCTGGGATTACCCGCCTCCGCGCTCCTCTCCTCAATCCGATGAAAAAGAAGCTGCGGTTCAGGCGCGCCCTCATTCAGATATGCGCCAAGCATCAAAGGGTCGTGAGGCGACTTTATTGACGATTGCGGTAGGAGCCTAATAATAGGCGCATTGAATTGGTCTGCAGCGCGCCATTCCACGGATACCAGAGCGAACTTCCGCTTTTCGGCATCGTCAAACCCGGCCTCGACCAACTGGACTGCGTCCGAGGCCTTCCGTAAAGACATCGGAATGCGGACCTCGGATTTTGGCTTTACAGAATCGGCTCCACCGACTGCGGCGCGCACTATCGCGGAAGTTTTTGGAGCAGATACTTGCGCCACCGGAGCAGGACCACACTTTGCAGCCAAAACGATCGTGAACAAAACAAGCGGAGCGTTCGGATTAGAAATCTTTCGGTGATTGTAAACCAGCACAGGCCGTTCACCGTCCCAGAGACCAGTCGAAGCCTCGTTGATTTGTTCGATTCGAAAATCTGCCTTCCCAACCGCTTCCGAAGCCTTCGAACGAAGACACATGGCCCTCGTTGGACCCTTCTGGAATGGGATAGGCCTCACGTTTCTCTAAGCGTCGTTCGCGTTTGGGGCGTTATCCACGAAACCCGAGAAAACCAAAAAAGCCTCCCATCCAGCCCGGTTCGAAAGCTCAAGCTTTCGAAAACGCAGCCAGCGGGAGGCCTTTTCGGCAGTCCTATTATCGTCGTTGCTATTGTTCGGAAGACTCAGAACGCTCCGAACGATTTTCGTGCTCGTCCCGATCATCGTCAGGCTGAGGGCGGCGAGCACCCGGTCCTCGTTGATTTCCCTGTGGTTCCGGCCGGCCGAACCGGCCTTGGTTGCCGGGCGCGTTCGTCCCGCGGTCATTCAATTGAGGCTGGCCACCATCCCGGAAGCCTTCCCCGTTATTCTCTTGGTTCCGGCCAAACTTTGGGCCAGGTCCGTTGCCCTGACGCCCAGGGCCAGGACCAGGGCCGCCCATTCCCGGTCCAAATGGGCCGGGTCCCATGCCACGACCGCGATTGATTCCTCCGGGTCCGCCGGGCCCACGCCGTTCATTATCCATTCCGGGAGCGGGATTGTTCCCCTCGCCCGGCCCGCGCGGTTCTCCCGGCTGATTGTCTTGGAACCTAGGATCCTGGGAACCCGGGCCCCGAGCAGCCCCATCCGCGCCGCGGCTGACCGAACCATCGTCATTCTGCGCGGGACCGCGTCCGCCGCCACCGAATCGTGCCTGTCCGATAGGACCCATCGCTCTGCCCTGCCCGCCGCCGAAACCGCCCAACTGATTCCGAAAGCCCGGACCAACCCGCGGACCTCCGAATCCTCGACCAACTGGGCCGCGCGACGGACCAGAGTTGGCCTCCCGAAATCCGTCGCGGAATCCTTTTTGATAGGCCTCTTCGATCGGATTCGATCTCTGCATCGGCGCGAATCGGGAATTCTGCACAGGAGCGAACCTCCGGCCAAATCCTGGCCGGCCGCCAACTGGTCCGAAACCCCGCCGCGATTCACCTGGACCGACTCCCGGATCGCGATCCGCCCGGCCATTTCTGTTTATCCCTCCGTACGGGGGGCGTCCTCCGGGAGCGCCTCGACGCAATGCGGGACCCTGCCTCTCGGAATCACGGCTCAATTCCGCTTGGGATGGGCGCTGGCGATTCTGTCTTTCCGGAGGAGCCACACGGTTCCTAGGACCCTGTTCAGCTTCTTCTCTAACGCGGACTCGTTCCCGAACTCGATTCTCGACTTCACGTTCACTTCCTTGATTCGAGCGCTCTCGCTCCGCTTGCTGTCGTGGTGGCGGCCCGTCTCCGCGGCGCGCCCTGTCGCCATCTTCCTGCGCAATCATGTTGGATGCCGAAAGAGCAACTATCAACGCAATGAGTTTTACTCCTGCTGTTATCATATGTTTTTTTCCTTCTCTTATGGTTTTTGTTTATTCTCCACCCACAGGATCAACCATCCGCTTCGGTCCGATTGCGGAGGCGACGGGAGTGGACTGTATCTGGCCGAATACCGAACCGAAGTTTCACTCGTTGTGCGGGAAAATCCAGTGTTCGTATTCATATCATTTTTTGGTGTCCAGTTCCAGACTTCATAATGATCAGACGCCGCAAGTGTTAAGTTAACGTATGGAATAGGCGTGAGAATTGTTAAGGAAGTGTAAAACTTGAGGCATTGGGCAGGGTATGCTGATAACGTTCGACGCGAAAGACTCAATTGGGCTCGCTCGCAAATCTCATTCTGACACACATTGAGACTGCGGAACCGCCTAATCCGATGAAACTCTCCGGATCAATCGAAATCTCAAACTCGGGCGCAGGCGACCCGTCAGCCACGCGCGTCCTCGTCATCGACGACGATCAGAAACTTTGCCGTCTGATCGCTGACTATCTCGAGCCTATGGGCTACGCGGTCTCAAAGGTTCACACTGGTCCTGAAGGCGTTGAGAGCGCCACGGGCGAGTCTTGGAACGCCGTGATCCTTGACGTGATGCTGCCGGGAATGGACGGCTTCGACGTACTCAAACAGATCCGGCGAAAGTCCGATGTGCCAGTCCTGATGCTGACGGCACGCGGTGACGAGGCCGATCGAATCGTGGGCCTCGAAATCGGCGCCGACGATTACTTGCCCAAAACATTCTCCACGCGCGAGCTTCTGGCCCGTCTCAGAGCAGTGATCCGCCGCTCCTCACTTCCTTCCACAAAACTCGACGTTGATCCGATCTCCGAGATCGAGATCGGTGACCTGCGGGTCAATCTCGGCGCTCGCACCGCCGTTCTTGGCGACCGGCCACTGGTGCTGACTCCCGTCGAATTTGATCTGCTGGCAAGCCTGGCTCGAGGGAAAGGAAGGGTGAAAACTCGGGAACAATTGCTGGATGAGATTCGAGATCGGAACTACGACGTGTTCGATCGGTCGATCGATGTGCATATCTCCGCCATCCGAAAGAAATTGGGTGACGATCCGAAGACACCGCGTTTCATCCGGACCGTCCGGGCCGCGGGGTATATGCTGATCAATCCCGATCACGAGCGACTTTGAGCGGATGAGAATAAGCTTTCCACTGTACGGAAAAATCCTGCTCTGGTTCTTCCTAAACTTGGTGTTTCTGGGATTGGTATTTTACGGGTTCTTTAGAGTTCAATTCCGGCTCGGTCTGGACTCATTGCTCGCAGGACAGGCGGGCGATCGGATTCAGGCCGTTAGCGAGCTTATCGAATTCGATTTGAGAAGAACGCCGCGTTCCGAGTGGAATGAAGTGCTCGCCCGCTTTACCAGCGTGCACAAAGTTCATTTCTTCCTGTTTCGAGCCGACGGCGTGCAATTGGCCGGGGAATCGGTTCCCCTGCCCGCGGAACTTGCTCCGAAGATTAACGAGCGACGGGGTCCAAGACCGCAGCAACCCGAGAGACCTCGGTTCCTCCGAGAACGCGGAGGATTGCCACCGTTGGAGGGAAACCGAAGGTTCTCGACGAATTCTCTTGAGACAATCCCGGTGCCTCCGCGACGTCCCTTCCCCGATCCGTCATTAATCGATGAAACCGGTCCCGTGCGATTCCCGAAATTCATGGTTCACACATCCAGTCCGGATCGATACTGGGTGGGCGTTCGAATTCGTGTCTCGGATCGCGGACGATTCGCGGCAATTCCGGTTACTCTCTTGGCGATGTCGCCATCGATTCGCGGAGCCGGACTATTCCTCGATTTCATTCCGTGGATCGTCGTGGGAACGGCCGTGATCTTCTTCTCGGTCTTATTCTGGATTCCGTTGGTTCGCGGAATCACCCGGTCCATCTCCCAAGTGACCCGCGCAACCGAGCGGATTGCAGCGGGGCATTTTGATTCGCAGGTCGAGATAACACGCCGAGATGAACTGGGCCGCCTCGCGCAAGCCATCAATCAGATGGCATCTCGCCTCTCAGGATTTGTAACGGGTCAGAAACGTTTTCTCGGCGACATCGCCCACGAGCTTTGTTCCCCGATCGCGCGCATCCAGATGGCTCTTGGCATTCTTGAACATCGGGCAGATCCGAAACAAAAAGGCTATGTCGAAGATGTGCGCGAGGATGTGCAGCAGATGTCACAACTCGTGAGCGAACTGCTGTCGTTTTCAAAAGCCTCTCTAGAACCCGCAGCCATCACTCTTCGCATCGTCCGGGTGCGTCCGATTGTCGAACAAGCGATACAACGAGAATCGCTCGAACCTTCGGACGTGAGTGTCGATGTCGATGAGAACCTGTGCATTCAAGCCGACGCTGATCTGTTGTTGCGGGCACTCGGGAATCTCATTCGAAACGCCATACGATACGCCGGAGAAGCGGGACCAATCACGGTCTCGGCCATCGAGTCGAGCGGAACGGCGGCCATTACGGTGGCAGATTCCGGTCCGGGCGTGCCTGCCGAGAGCTTGGATCAGCTCTTCGATCCATTCTATCGCCCTGAGCTGTCGAGGAATCGAAATTTCGGAGGCGTCGGATTAGGCCTTAGCATCGTAAAAACTTGCATCGAATCATGCCATGGAACGGTCTCCTGCCAAAACCGGAAACCTGTGGGATTTGAGGTCTCGGTCCGACTGCCTCTGGCAAATGCCGTTCCTGTCAAAGATGTTTGCGTAAATGGAGAAACGAAAACGGAACGGAACGGACCTTGAAGTCTCACGAGTGTGTATCGGCACAATGACGTTCGGTTTCCAGGTCGGTGAATCCGAAGCGGCTGCGATGATGGATTACTGCCTCGGTCAAGGCATCCATTTCATCGATTCTGCCAAAGCGGACGAAGGGAATTTTTCCCATTTGGGTCTTGGCACGGGCTTCGCACAGCGAGTCTCAGAACTGTCTGTTTTTCTTTACCAGAAACTCACCGCGCTTGCTGAAGATATGAGATGAGATCCGCCACATCTTGAGGACGCAATCCGGATTCGAGTTCTTCAGGCATTAGGGAAAGTCCGGACGACGTCAATTTTTCAATCCCTCGGCGCGGGAGTGTGGTTTCCTTGCCTCCAGGCTCTCGCAATGTAATCAATTCGTCGGTTTCAGAGATCAAGAGTCCGGTGATGAGCTCGCCATCGGCGGTCTCGGCGCCATAACTCAGAAATTCTGTGTTCACGGCCGCATTGGGATCCAGGATATCCTGGAGCAGCGTTTCGGCGCTCTTTCTGTAAATGTCCGTTAGATCCGGACCCACAGAATTTCCGGCTCCAGAGATTTTGTGGCATGTGGCGCAGACATTGTTGAACACAAGCAGCCCGCTTTCGGGATTGCCGGAAAGTTGCAGAGCGGGCTTCATCGATTCGATCGCGGCGGCGCGCGTCACCACCCCGGCATCGGTGAAGAGGGCCGCGGCGCGCCGTCGAATTTCCGGATTCCCCGAGCGCAACAACGTTCTTCGGCGTTCCAAATGCAGATTCAATTGTCCCATTGGAATTCTGTCGTTCTCCAGCGACGCCAGGAGCAGATCGTGGTTTTCCGATCGATACAATAGAACGTCTCCCGCATCGGCGCGTATGGTGGGTCCCAATTCGGGCCAAAGTGCAACCAACTTCTGAGCGATCCCAGGTCTTCGAATTCTTGCCAACTGCCGCATCGCTTCCTCCTGGATCGCCTTCGGATAGCGATGATTCAGGAAACCAAACAGCGTCGCGTCAAATTCCCTGTCATCCACAAGTTCCAAAAGCCGCAGATGCGCAAGCCGCACATCGAGTGCTCTGCCCTGATCCGCCACCACCACCGCGGAATCGCGAAGGGTTTCTCTTTGAGTGTCCGTTGTTTTCAGTCCCAGCGCCTTTGCGAGACCCCACACACTCCGCAACAGCACGGGCGTCTTGTCGCCTTCAATCTGCTTTAGGATCAACGCAACCGCGTCGGCCTCCGATTCTTGCAATGCACCCCGGCTGCCACTCTTGGCAAGTCCGGCTCTCATCCCGTCGAGAATGGCGAGCGTTGCGGGCTGCGGTGAATCTCCATGCTCCAGCAACCATCGAAGCACGTTGACTGTGTCGCGCCCGTGCGCTCCGACAACTTCGGTCAAGGCGCGGACAAACGCCGAGGCGCCCTCAGTCCACGCGGGTCTCTCGGACGAATTGCCGATGGGAAGCCGCTGGCTCAGGAACGCTTGCCACACGGAAAACGGATTCCCTCCCACTCCGGTCAACACCGCCATGCGGGTCCATTCGTTTTCGAGATCTTGATCCACGATTCGCAGCAAGGCTTTTTGAACACTTGAAGCGCGCGATCCGGCTTCAGAATCGGTCAGCCCTCCCAAAGTCAATGCCACCTGCATGCGAACCCTCGCATTCGAGTCGTTCGCCAAACCGAGCACGCCATCAAAAAGAGCAGGTGTCCGTGCGAGCCGTTCCTCAGCGATCAAAACGGCATTCTCACGCACTCCCGGAGACGGATCTGTCAGGGCCCGCGCAAGGATTTCACCCCGCAACCGGTTCAATCGAACAGAAGAACCAGCCACCACAATCCCCATCCCTTGAAGCGTCCAAAGAGCGTGCGCCCGCGCCCGCGCGTCCGGAGCGCGCCTGACAACATCCTCCAAAAGCGGCACCGACACGGGTTCATCCCAATCGACAAGCAACCGCTGCGCCGTGTCGCGCCACCATTTGTTCGGGTCCGAGAGTAGCCCGACAACCTTCTTCAGATCGTTTCTCGGAAAGCTCGCAACCCGGCGGGGCAAACCGTTCTTAGGAGCGATGCGGTATATCCGGCCTTTGTCTTTGCCCGCGTTCAAATCCATGTCCTTTTCCAACTCATCTGGAATCCATTCGGGATGCTCAATCACACGGCGATGAAAATCGATGAGATACAGCGCCCCGTCCGGACCGACACTCATGTTCACAGGCCTGAATGAACGGTCCTTGGATGCGACAAACTCCGCTTTTGGCCGCCCACGGGATGCCGAAAAACTGGGACCGTCCTCGTGTAATACATCGCGATGCACGAGATTTAACACAACATCTGCGACCAAAACATTCCCGTTAAAGCCTTCGGGAAAAGCGCCGCCACCATAATAAGTGATCCCGCAGGCGCCGGAGAAGAACCCGGATTGCTCAGCGTGATTGACTCGAGCCTCTTGAACGCCGATCGGATAGATGCGGCCCAGCCCATCTGTCAAATGATCGGCAATCTCGGGAACCACCGAACCGGAAAGGTAAGGATTCCTGGCCAGGTAGCGATCCGGAAAGACCAAATGATGGATATGCCGCATATTATGCGTCATGAAAATGTGCCCCCAATCGTCGAGCGCAATTCCAAATCCTGATGTTGTTCGGCAGATAAAATCGATCTCCCGAGAATCCACTCGAAATCGGAAATCACGCCGGTTCAGGCTCAATTTTTGACCTGGATCCGCCGTCCAATTAATCGTCCCTGAATTGCCCCCGCTCCCCGCATAAATCCAGTTATCCAAACCGTAGATGAGACCGTTGTAGTTGTGCTGGGCATTTCCTACTTCAAAACCAGTCATCAATGAAACTCGCGTGTCCGCGACACCGTCTCCGTCCGTGTCTTTCAAAAAAAGCAGGTCGGGAGGCGCCGCCACCAAAAGACCGCCGCGATACGGGAGAATCGAGGTCCCATACTGGAATCGCTCGGCAAAGACCCGTCGCTGGTCGAACACTCCATCGCCGTCCGAATCTGAGATCATCACAATCCTTCCGGGAAACTCAGACTCGACCACGGGCGCGACCGGATAACCTCCCATCTCAAGCACAAAAGCGTTCCCATTCTCATCGAATTCCAAGTCCACAGGATCCACGACAACGGGTTCCCGCGCGACTTGGCGGACCTGAAAATCAGGGTGCCACTCCATTCCAGCCACACCATCGACATTTTCCGCCGCGATCGCCGACAAACCGGGAATCGAAAAAGTAAACAGGATCGCGGCGAATTTTCGGGGGATCCAGGTCGGGATCGGCGAATTTACTTGGGAACACATAGGTTCTGGCCTTTCTGAGTAGTCAAAGGATTGATGTAAACTCAGAGGAAATTGTCACCTTCCGCAGATATAATCAACGCTCCTCATGATTTTCCATGAATCCCCCGTCAAAAAGAACATCGCTTCGGATGAAAACACCAATTCAAGCGCGTCCCTCGTGTTGTGCGGGAGGGTGAGACTCGTGTCGAACCCCTTCTTGGCAGAATTCCAGGATTCGGCGGGAGCCTCACCCTCCAATTTTCGGGGTAACTCTTGGAAACAAATTGCACCATGGAAAGAATCTGTTCATGCTCGCCCCCGGTTTAATCGCAAAACAAAGCCTAACAATTATCGGAATTCAAGTTTCGGCGGATATGAGCTTGCCCAAGAAGACTGAAAAAGCAGCGTTTCCGAACGGAGAGCGCGATCTGAAACTCACGACCTTTATCAATCTCAAATTGTCGGCGCTCGGCTGCCCAATTGTAGCCAACCGCGCTGACACGAGCTTCCAGGAAATGGCGGCCGCGCTCTTGTCTCACTACCGTGAAACTCATCGCTTGCTGGCGCATTACCTTTGCCCCGCCGATAGACGCATCCAGGATTTTCTCGATCGTTATCTCGCGGACGCAGGCGGAGCCCCAGCGTTGCCTGGAAGAACCTTTATCCTGGATTATCCGGGCCTCGCGAGAGAATTGTCACTGCCTTTCGAGGGAGATCACTTTTCTTCGGATATCATAAATTCGTACCGCGTCAAACAAGGCGTGCTTCACAATCCCAAGAGCGATCGGCGCACCACCGAGGGCATCTTCCACGTTACCGAAGGCGGGTTGCCCATTCCCGATGATAAACGGAGTGTTCCAAAGGAAGTTTTCGGCAATCTGCTTCGCCTGGCTTTGGCACCGCCTCGTGACTTAATGCGATTGCCGTTCTCTTACGGCCAAGAGTCCGCCGCGGAGTGCTTTGTTTCGTTGCATTTGCGTCCACTCGTTTGTCCGAGAGTCCCGGGTTACACCGCGGAAAAATCGATGGAAATCCGGTTTTTTGCGCCGGGGGGATTGGTCAGCAACCTTGATTTCGTCGAACGTATCTTCGGCAATGCGGGCGATCCGTTTTTGCCGGAAAACGACGCGGCACTGGACGCGGAACACTGGACCGGGCACAGCGGATGCGTGATTCTCGCCCCGCACCTGATTGGAGTGACCAAGAAGGAGGTTGGACTTCCTTGCTGGGAAACAGCGACGGAAAACCAGCGGCGCGACCACATGTGCTGGAAATCCGAGGAAGAACGCTACAATGACGGAACCGCTTTCAAGCTCACATGCCGCGACCAGTCCGGCGTGATCGTCACTCTCATCGCCGACAACTATTTTGGCTACTGCAAAAAGGAAGTCAAAACCCAGATCAGTTACGCGGCAAACCTATTCGGATCGTGTGAAGAAGAGCATGCGGGCGGTGCAATCGTATATCCGAGTTACGATTTGGGAGAAGAGTTCAGCGGACACCTCCATGTGAGGCGCATGGGGCATACGTTCGGAGAGGTGGTTTCATTGTACGGCGAACGCATGGAG
This sequence comes from Verrucomicrobiota bacterium, assembly GCA_027623095.1. GTDB lineage: Bacteria > Verrucomicrobiota > Verrucomicrobiia > Limisphaerales > SIBE01 > JAIPJX01. Next base: position 12,224 of record JAQBVM010000029.1, on the reverse strand, counting down.
TCCAACCCGGAGGGTTACGCGATCGATAAACAATTCCCGGAAATCGTCTATGTGTCCGAAGACGCGTTGTTCGATCTTCACAATCAACGTGTGAGCTGGCTTCAGAACGGAGTGGAGAAAAGCATCAAATTGCTGGCTGGAAAAACCTACATTCGTCCGTCCGGATACAAGGTCCGCATGGAGAAACTTCCAGGCAGCCGGACGTGGCGTCTCGTGGGGACGGTGGCGGAGGGCACGTTGTGCCACAAGCCATGCACAGTCTCCGGGGGAGGCAAGTCCGAAATCTCCAAGGCGATTACAGACGCGGTGCTGCACGGCCCCGTCTTTGTCGCCGATTTTAAGTGCGAATTCGATCTCGTGAGCAAGATCACCCGGCGCGACTTCTCGGATCGCTTTCGCGACAAGGAACGTGTGGACAACCGCCCGCTGCTCAGTCCGGAACGATCTCTCGGGTCTGTGATCAAACTGCTCACGCCCGCGCTCCGGGATTACACCGACGAATACAACGAATGGCTGCAGGCGATTCCCCAGTATGTCAGGGAACTCGTCTTTGTGGTCAAACGGTTCTTCAGACCCTCTTGGGGAGAAGAATGGCGCGCTCATTTCAGCGTGGACGTCATTAACGGCACACCCGGCAATGAGCTCAAGTGCGACAACCGACTTCTCGTGGAAAACTATTTGCGCGTCGGCTACGAACCCGACGGATCCTGGCGCGTATTCGGATTGCGCCAAGATTTTCACCCGGCATCGAAACTGCCCGTGGAAGATGATATCACCGCTTCGGTGATTGTTCCATCCGCAGCCTTGGAAGGCCTTGATCCCGATCACTCCAATCCGTCGGTGAAATTTGTTCAAAACTGTGAAAACCGTCTGTTTCAAAGACCGGACGAAGCAATCCATCGGGGATACGACAAACGGACGGAAGCGGATCTTTCCCAACCCGGCAACTTTCTCTCCAACTACGAGCCTCTCACAGCCGCCCAGGCGAAGGAGATGGTGGAGGACAACATCCGGTTTGACCAGTACACCGCGCCGATGCAAACGATGATCCGCGAAGTGGCGGAAACTGGAAAACCCGCCTTTTTCGTGTCTTCCGCGCATCCTCGCCTGGTCGATGGAAAACCTTCCAAGAATCCCCGCTATCTTCAGGTTCGGAGCGAACTGCTGCGCCCCCAAGACCGTTATTTGGTCGAGATGGCGGCGCGCCTGCATCGCCGGATTCCACTCGATAAACCAATCCATACCCCGGTGAACGCGGTCCTTCCGGGGCGCCGGAATAATCCACCGGGCGCCGCGGGGCGAATTCGCGCCCTGGCTGTCTATAACCCGATTCATTATATGGAATTGCCGGAACTGCTTATGGAGTACATTTGCAGTCTCACGGGAAAATCACCGTCAACCACTGGCGCCGGATCCGAGGGCGCATTGACGAAAGGCCCGTTCAATGCGCTGCCTCCCATTGTCGATTTGAACAATGCTCTAGTTGGCCATTTGCTGACCGGATACAACGGGTTCGTCACCGCGGCGGGTTACGTGGGCCCCCACGCGCGAGTGGACCATGATATTAGCCTCCTGATCCCTGAAGTCTGGTGTCGCATGACGGTTCAGGAACGAGACCCCAAGTATTTGATCGACGGCGGTTACTTGGAGCGATGCGAGGACTTCCAACAAGATGGACAAAAAGTAATGTCAAGCCGCCTCGGCTATCGCATTACCCGGAGATTCGTGCGGACGTTCTTCGGGCGCATCTTCAATCATCCACATCTCATCTTCTCGGAGAAAATGCTGCGCCCGGAAACCCAGGACTGGGAGATATTTGTGGACGGCATGGAAAACATTGTGACTACTCAGAAACGCGTCGCGGAGGGCTACGTCCGAGATGGCAGCATTGATAACGCGTGTCCGCCGTTAAAGGCGATTCTGACGATCATGATTCATAACGAATATGAAGGCAAAGGCCTTCAGCACCCGGAGATTCGCGCGCTATTCACTCGCGAAAGCCTGGTGAACAGCAACTGGTATCAGAAACGATTGACCACAAAACAGGCGGGAGATCAGCGATTGTGGGAGCGTCACACAAATTATTTAGAGGCGTTCTTGTCCAAGTCTGGCTATTCCGACGAGGCTGAAAGAATGGGAATTCCCGCGCGACTCTCTCATGCGCGCGCAACCCTCGATCGAGTCAAGTCTCCAGCTTACATTGAACACCTTCAAGGTTCGCTCGGGGCTGATCCGCTGTGCGCGGCCGCCGGTGGTTGATGAGCTCAGTCGATTGCGGACTGGGATTATTGGAGGCAGAGGGTATCAATTCTCGGAGTCTAACTCGTTTTGAATCGTGGGCGCACGGGGCGAGCGCCTCTGAAAGGACAACTTGCTATGCACAGATTTTCGCCCAATCTTGATCAGATGAACGCTTCGGTTGCTTGTTTGATTGTTCTGTTCGCGCTGCAGGTTACTTCGTTCGCCGCAACCGTGACCGCGTACGTTGCGTCACAGGAGGAGCTCTCAGCGAAGATTCCGGTGGCGCCAATTTATTTGGGGCGAACCCGCGATGCGGAGAAGAATATTGCGAATATCCAATTGGGCTACGGACGCAGCGGGCTCAATTCGGTTCGAGAAGAATCGGCTGACTCGGATGCCGATGGAATTCCCGATTTTGCCCAACTGGACGCTGGAACCAAAGAATCGCTCCGGCTTGTCTCTCCAGGGCCGGTGGGTCTTGCATCGAGCACGGCTATGAGTTCGATTGCTGGCGAAAGTCCGGCGCCGCGAAAGGAAGCAACGGGAGCGACGGAATCTGCAACTTCTGGCGCCGCACCACAGTTAAACGCGCCGGATCCCCTAAAGTGGACAATTCAAGAGAACACTTCAAGGCGCGCCAAGACTAGCCACGTGACCGATCCCAGTCTGGATTTCGATTCGGTGATTCCGAGAAAACCATCCGACCTGCGCCTCGCGATTGACCGAGTGGAAACTTCTGAATCCCGGAGAGAGTTTCGGATATCCGTTTCCGGCATTCAATCACTGGACCAAGCTGTGGATGTTTGGGTCTCAAATGATTTGCAGACCTGGAACAAATTGGAGGATTCCGTGATCGAAATCAGCGGGCGCGGTGAGCGGAGGATCCAGATACCGCTCGATTCGCGAATGCAGTTCTTCCGGGTGACTCTTTCCGAGTAGAAAGCTGGACGTTCGAATACCGGTGATGAGCTGTCGTTGCAAGCCCGTTTCGAGTTTGTTAAATTGGCCTGCGCTGCGCGCGGGTCGGCGGCTGCTTTGCTGACCCGATGAATCGCTGTGACTTCGCCTGCCTCGTTCTGTTAGTGGCAAGTACTTGCCTCGCCGGCGAGGCCGTGGCGCCCGATGCAAAACCGGTCCCCACCGCGCAGGCCATTCCCCTGCCCCATCATGAAGTTTCTTTTCAAAGAAACGGAGTTGAGTTGGCCCGCTTTCATTACGATCCCGATGATCTTCGCCCGTTCGTGTTTCCCATTAACGGCCCGTCGGGCCGTTCTCTGACACGCATGGGACACCCGCACGACCCCGTCACTCATAGCCACCACAACTCCGCCTGGATTTCACACAACGATGTGAATGGTGTGAGTTTCTGGGACGATCGGGGCAAAGGCCGCATCGTGGTGCAGCGTGTCGAACAGTTCGAAGACAGCAACGACGAAGCCGCTGTGTTCACGGTTGCGCAATGGCTTGCGAGCGGCGTTCCGCTATTGACCGAGCGACGACGCACCGCGATCCGGCTGCTCCCGGACAACGAATGGTTGCTTCTCATTGATTTGCAGCTTACGCCGGGTGGCACCAATGAGGTCACACTAGGCACAACCCCGTTTGGCATGCTCGGCGTGCGCATGGCGAAAAGCATCGGCGTGCATGATGGTGGCGGCATGATCCGCAATTCCGAAGGCGGTGTGAACGAAAAAGAGGTTCTTTGGAAAACCGCGCGATGGGTGGATTATTCGGGCCCAATAAGCGCTACGGACTTCGAGGGAATCACACTCATGGACCATCCTTCCAACCCAAATCACCCGGCAGTATTTCATGTGCGAAACGACGGATGGATGGGTGCCTCGCTGACTTTTGCCGGCGCGCAAGTCATCACGCCTGGTGTGCCACTCCGGTTGCGTTACGGCCTGTACATCCATTCAGGCGTGCCTCCGGCTGCGGACGTCCAAGGGCTCTGGGAGGTCTTTGAGGCGTTGCCATTACCGCAATTTGAACCGGCGCCAAAGCCGTAAGAATTGGTGACCGTAATTCAAAAACCGGAGGCTCTCCACGCTGGATCATCTAGTGCGATTTCCGAGGCTGCCGAAGAAGTGTGGAATTAATCTGCAACCCTCAACCATGGTAGGGCGACACTCTGTGGAGCCCCGAGACTCAAGTAGGGACTGACGAGCTTTGTCCAAAGCGCGTATCCTTCGGCGTTCAAATGGAGTCCGTCATCGCGAAACAGCTCGGGCCGCGGTTTTTGATCCAAGCCCAGCATCGGTTTATCGACGTCAACGAACTCCAACCGCGCGTCGGCGGCCGTGAATCGTAGAATCCGGTCGTTCGCCTCCCGTATTTTGTCAATCAACTCCCACCGCTTGAGGCTCGGTTTGATTGCAACAAAAACAATCTTTGTGCGCGGAATCCGCTCGTGAATTTTTCTCACAAACACCCTGAAATCGTCGAAAACGTCACTCGGCGATTTCTTTGCGGCAATATCGTTGTCACCCGCATACAGGACAACGATTCTGGGCTCGTGCTTCAGCACAAGTGATTCGACGTAATAAACCGAATCTTCGACCTGCGATCCGCCAAACCCGCGATTGATCACCGGCAAACCAGGAAACGACTCGGCGAGATTCCACAGACGAATGCTCGAACTGCCCACAAACAAAACCCCGCCTTTCGGTGGCGGATTGATGGCGTCTCCCTCCGTAAAACGCAGCATCGTTTCGGCCCATCGCTCCGGACCAACGAATGCGGCAACCGAACTCCGCGCGTCAGCATTCTGAGGCAAGAACTGAATTGCATCGGCAATGACATACCCGTCCGTGCCTTCGTTCGAGATCGTCAATCTTGCCTTTCCGGATTCGAACCGATGCACCCCCAAAGAAATCCACACTCCGTCAATGGGTGGATTTTGTTTTTGATTCACCCGCTGCGTCACCGTTCCGCGGGCCGATTCGAGAATCGCCGGAACGTTGCTCGCGCGGTTCGGATTTGCGGTGTAGGAAATACGCACTTCATACTCGCCCGGATCTTGAAGCGGAACCTCAAATCGAACCTCGCGAGCACCCTTACTCTGGTTGTCGTCATGCAAGTAGTGTTCGCCAACGAATCCGGGAACACTGGAGCTCTCAATCCAAGTGTTGATCCGCTCCGCCCGTATGTCATCCACAACCATTCCGAGAAGCCGATCCGGATCCAATCCCGCCCGGCTCCTCCCACGGTCTTGCGCTTCAAGCACCTGTTTGTCGGATAAAAGGCGCGCTTCCAGTTTTGCATAATCGATGTCTTGAACATCTTTCCGATTCTCAATGGCAAGAGCAGCCGCAGTGGCGGCCGATTGGCCGAGTACCATAAAGACCGGTTCCATCCGAATGGAACCGTATGCAATGTGCGATGAAGACAAACAGACCGGGACGAGAAGATTCGCCGCTTCCCCGCGCTTCGGAACAATGGATTGATAGCTAATCTGATACGATCCTCCGGGACTGATCTGGATGTCACCTTCGTTTTGGACTTTCCCGTCCGGCGTCACCCAGCGCATGCAATTGTGGGAATCCATATTGTACGAGCCCATGCCGACAGATTCCGGCGTCAAACGTTGTCGCCGGCAATCGAGCTCCGTCATGACATAATCGGAAACCATCCGTCGCGCCTCGCGAACGTATATCTGATGCGGCCAGTTGCCATTGTCCGTAAACTCATCGGCGGCCAGGCCCCAATTCTTCATCTCCGTTCGGACTTTTCCGGGAACCCTGGGGTGATTCGCAAGCGTCCACATGAAGCCCTTCTGATAACTTTCATGCTCGGCAAGAATTCGAGCGCGCTGTTCGTAATTGGCCTCGGGATAATCGTAATTCTGCCCAATAAAATCGGTGGAAAACGCGCCGTTGTTGTTCGTGTCGGTCTTTCCGTTTGGCATCATGTCCGGTTTCATTGGAAACCGCAGATCACCCGCCTCAAAATTGCGGAGGAGCAATTCGTATTTACTTTCGTCGTAGTCGGCCGGCTTAGGGAACGGAACACGATTTTCAGGCACCAGGCTCATCGCCATTCGATAACAATACGCTTGGAGCCGGTGGTCACCGGAGCCATCCTCGGGATAGGGCCCTGGATCGATGCCAAACAGCAATCCGCTGGATGGATCGCCGGCTCTGCTGTAGGGATCGACCGCCTTGACAAACCGGTGATTCCAGATGTTTTGAGCTTTCTGCACGCCGTCGATTGTTTCTCCGTACCGGCTGTTTGCCTCGCGCCCCACCATATAACTCACTCCGGCCGCCGCCATAAGATCGCCTTCATATGTCGCATCGATGAACATTTTTCCCGCGTAGGCGGCGCCAGATTCCATCACGATCATAGCCAAACGCTTCCCATCCAGCCGGACACCCTCGCCCGCGCTGCGATTCAACCGCTGATTAAACACAACGGGCACTTTCGCCTCCGCCAGCATCTCAAGAAAAACGTCCTCCGCGACATGAGGTTCAAACGTCCACATGGCGTCTTCTTCCGGACGATACCGGCTGTATTCGTTCCGGTTTTCAAATCTCCATGCCGAAGGCGCGTCGTAGTGCTTTTTGATCCGCTGATAAAACTCCCGGCTTACCCCTCCAACAACTGCCTTGTTTCCGCTGTCCGTCCATCCAAGCCCGCTGGACGTAAGTCCGCCGACATGTCGTCCCGGCTCGATCACAAAAACAGTGAGTCCCATCCTCGACGCTTGCACCGCAGCCGCGACACCTGCCGACGTGGCTCCGTAAATCACAATGTCGGCGGTCTCCGGCTGCGCTGCGAAAAGACGCATCGGGTGCAATTTCAGCGAAAGACAGAAAAGAGCCGCGACGGTTAGCACCGAAAAGACGCTTTTGACCTCGGCGCACGGCCTTCCAGGCCGCAGCTCGCTAGGAATTTCGAAAACAGAAGACCAAGTCGAGCGTGCGGCGGAAGTTAACGTGCTTCGGCCTGGATGGCCGCGCTCCAAACCGAACTGTTGCTGGCGTGCTAGAAACCGCCGGAGCACCGCCTGCGCGGTTTCCAGGAAAGACTGAGGTGATCGGAAGTATCGTTGCATGAGCGGCAGACTACAGGTAATCCAGACAGCGTGCAAAGGGAGATCGGTGTTACCCGGAGCATGCGGGCATTGGACTGATTATGGACGGCTGAGTGCCACGCTCGGCTTTGGACATGGGCCTTTCTTTCGTCAAGATTGCCGAAATGTACGCGCCTTCCAGGCTTCGATTGGATTCGTCCGCCCCACATCTTCAGGAGACTGTAAAGGGGTCAGTTCTTGATATTGACAATTAAGACGGCGGATTTAATCTCCCGTCATGGCCCGGAAGCTGAGAGTCGAGTATCCCGGTGCGATTTACCACATCCTGAGCCGATCTTTCACGACGATGCGGATCGCCAGCGCTTCGTCGAAACCCTCGCCGAGGCTTGCGCCAAGACCGGCTGGCAGGTCCACGCCTACGTCCTAATGCCCAATCATTTTCATCTCGTGGTCGAAACACCGCAACCGAATCTGGTCGCCGGAATGAAATGGTTTTTGGGCACCTACACCAGCCGCTTCAACCGTCGGCACAAGCTCTTTGGCCATCTTTTCTCCGGACGCTACAAGTCGTTGCTGGTCGATGGTTCTGGCAGCGGCTACCTCAAGAGCGTGTGCGATTACGTTCATCTCAATCCGGCGCGGGCGAAGCTGGTGCCAGCGGAGCAGCCTTTGAAGAGTTTTGCGTGGAGCAGTTGGCCAGCGTATCTGCTGGCGCCCTCAAAGCGAGCGGCCTGGCTGCGCGTGGACCGGTTGCTGGGCGAGAGCGGCATCCCCAAGGACAGCCCGGCGGGGCGGCAACGGCTGGAGCAGGCGCTGGAAGGGCGGCGGGCCGCGGAGGAGGATGAGGAGTTCAAGCTCATCCGGCGCGGCTGGTGCCTGGGCGAGGAGACGTTTCGGCAGGACTTGCTGGCGCAGATGGGCGAGCGGATGGGGGCCGAGCATTACGGCGAGGAGCGAACGGAGACGGCGGAAACGATGGCCGAACAAATCATCGCCGAGGAATTGAAGCGACAGCGGTGGGACGAAGCCGCGTTCATGGCCCGGCCCAAGGGGGATGTGGCGAAGGTGGCTTTGGCGGAGCGCTTGCGGGCGGAGACGACGAGGACGGTGGGATGGATTGCGGAACGTCTGAGAATGGGTACTCGCGGCCATCTGAACCATCTGCTGTATCGGCGGAGGAAATCTGGCGTGTTATCCATTATCAAGAACTGACCCCTTTACGAGCTCATCAGGCCGGCTTGCGTCTTTCGATGGCCGCTCTGTTGGAAAAGTTGGGCCGAATCCGCCAAGTGATTAATGTTTACCCGGTCAAGCGTGCCGGTCAGTCCAGTGCCCAACAAGAGGTGCTGACCAAACGAGACGAGATGCAGGAGAGATTGATCGAGATACTCGGCCTGCGACCGCCAAAATCGGCCGTTTAGGGGATAGGGCGTTGGTGTTGCAAGCGCCTCGTTGTCAGCCAACTCCGACGCACCGTTGAAATAACTCGTAAACTGGGGCTAGAATATCGTGAACCGGAACAAAACTTGAAAAGACGCGTTCTAATCGGTCGCAATGAGGCAGAATTGTAACTTGCTTTCCGGGGACAACGTCGTATAATTGCAGGCAGCCAGAGGGGAAGCCAATAAAGAAGAGCCTGCGGTAACCATATTTGGCAATTAGCGTGAAATCGGGGACCCACAAACTCAGCATCCCTATGGGAAATCAAATTCGGCTAACCCCGCCGTGGCGTGTGTCTTTCGTGGACGACTCGCAGTCCACCCTTGAAGCTTGTTCGACGTTGCTTGCCACGATGAATGGCTTCGAGTGTGTCGGCGCCTACCTTGATGCAAGTCAAGCGCTCGAAGCCGTCCCCAAATCAAAGCCCGAAATCGTCGTCGCGGACATTCGCATGCCGGGCATGGACGGACTGGAATTTGCGAGAAGGATCTTGGGGACTCATCCCGCCGTGAAGATCATCATCTATACCGCCTTCGCGGATACGGAGAATCTGCGCGTGGCCATCGAACTGGGTGTCGCGGGATTTCTGACAAAGCCGCTTTCCGCCTCCGAGTTCCGCGTCGCACTCCAAGCAGCCGTTCACGGAACCCTTTGTTTCAGCCCAGGTGTGCGCGAATTGCTTTGCCCATCCAAAGCGGAAGAGTCCACAGCACAATCAGATGCCGGCTCGCTGCTCACACCCCGCGAACTGGAGTTGTTGCGCTTGTACGCCAAGGGCAAGTCGTACAAAGAAATCTCCGACCTCCTCTCGATCAGCGGCTGCACCGTCAATAGCCACTTTATCAACATTCGAGCCAAACTCGGCGTCGGGAGTTTGATTCAGGCCATCAATCGGGTGTTTCGCCCCCCCCCTCCAATAGACATGTGAGCGATCTTCATCAAGGCAAAAACTTCCAACAGACAAAACCGCGAGATTCAGTTTCACCCGCCTTCCCGCGATTGAGAAGCCGGATCAGATATGGCAAGCGGCGATGCGCTCGTCAGGGCGCAGGTCGGTTCGTTCGCAATTTGATGGCCTGGTAGAAATTCTCTATTTCGTCACCCGCAACAACTGTGTAAGTATTTGACCAATGCTCGCCTTCCCGATAACGCAAGCCGCCCGTTTCAGATTGGCCAGGTTGGCATGTCTGTCGGCGCTTCTTTCCGGCTCATTGCATTGCGTTGGAGCCAACGCCGCAGGTGATCGGTCCGAAGGCGGCTCTCCGGTTGAAAGATTTAAGGCGTTCATTTCATCGCCGCCAGTCATAAAGGACATCGTATTCCGGAAGAAGGTTAGGCAAGATCTCTCGAAGCCCATGCGGATGGATGGAAGCTTTGCCCTTTCGACAAACTTTGAATACTTCCACGCCCGGTGGCAGCCTGACGCGACCCTGTTGCGGCAAATTCCGGACCCTTCCGACATTGAAAGCCTGAAAATCGATCGTTTGCTTGTTTCCATATTCAGAGACGAGTATTGGCTGGTTGATCGCGAGCGTATGGCCACCCACTGGTTCAAACGATCGGAGACAGACAACTTTGTCTTCCGGATCGCAAACCGCCGGATGTACTCGCTGCGAAAGCTGCTGAACCTCGGCCTGATTCATGTGCCGATCGCTTCCATTGTCTGGAATGGAAACACGTTCTTGGTCAACCGCACGCTGGTATCTGAGGAAATCAAAGAGATAAGGGGCGAGCTCTTTGCGAAGGGAACGAATCGGCCAACGGAGTTGCGGGTAAAATACGCCGGCCCGCGAAGTTATGCGGAACATGTGGTTCGCTACGCATACGAAACGGAATTCGACGAACTTCCATTTCTTCCAAGTAAGATTTCAACGTTCTATCTCAACGACGGACGCGAAGTCGAAGTGGACGAAATGACGATCGTAGAACTCGATACCGCCAAGACACCGTTGGGGACGTCAGCATTCGACCCACAACCGTTTATCGACGCAAACAAGATTGGCATCGGTGCGTACACAAATGATGCGTTGTACTCCGTAACAGCCGATGGGCACCTGGAGTTCGTGCGGTCCTATCATTCCGAAACACCCTCGTTTTTCTCACGCCGGATAACGCGCTCGGCCGAACGAATATTTCTTTATGCTAGTTGGGTGGGTGCGAACGTTGGAATCTTTTTCGTCTTTCGGAGGATCAGAAAAATACACAATAACCAAGTATAAAATAAAGGAAGAACAATGAAAACACGGCTTAATGTGATCAAGGGCGCTATCGTCGCTGGACTTATCGGTACTGCATATGCCACGTGCTACTATCAAACGAGTGATATTTGCGTATCGGACGGTACAACTGTCGATTTTGTCGAGTTCTGCGGTGGTAGTGGCACGCCTCCTGAACCTGTTTATGCTGACGGAGCGTGGGTCAACCCATGGGCATCGGAGAACCGCGACAACCATCCGGTTGGATATGCAGAAACTGTTTCGGTGCCTTGCCACGGTCCCGCCTATTATCTCGACTGTTCTGGCGAACCGCAAGAGTTGTCTGACCACACGTCTCCATGGTACAGTCAGGATGACGTAGATACCGGATCGACACAATGCTATCCATAAGGTAAGTGGCTGAAAAGTGAAGCACTAAACTCCGGGCTCGACCCGGATAGAAGTCTGGGGCTTTCGTGACGCGCTACCGGCTTTATGCGACGCTTCAAGATTGATCCCTTGTGTTGAAACGTTGTCATTACTGCCGCGGAAGTTGAACGGTTGCGTCAGATCATCAGATTCGGGAGCTCGTTAGGGTGAACACAAACTTGCATGAAACTTGAGATTCACCGCTTTTGGAAACACAGGGGCTTTACGCTCGTCGAGCTTTTAGTCGTGCTGGCCGTGATCGCGATACTGGCATCGCTTCTCTTACCTGCACTGACACGCGCCCGCTCCGCAGCAGACTCCACGGCTTGCCGGAGTAACTTGCGGCAATTGACCATTGCTATACGACTATACACCGATGACACCGGAGTGTTTCCAATGTCCAGTCCCGCCGTCAACGGAGTTGTCAATCATTATTGGTTTGATCGCCTCAGTTCCTATGCCTCAGGGTGGCCTGACAGCTCTGGGAGCACCGTTTATTCTTGCCCCGCTTATGTTCGAGTTCGGGGAGTGTTCAGACGGCATCCAAACCCGATTGGGAGCTACGGATACAACACATCGGGAGTTGGCGGGGTCCGTATTCATCCAGAGAAAGCCTATTACTCTGGGCTTGGCCTTGGCGGGGAACTATTATTAGAAGGAGGCAACGAACGGGTAGTTGTGCCGACACGTGACTCAAGTGTTGTCAATCCGTCGGAAATGATCGCAGTCACCGATGCGATATTATATTCATCACCAACAACTCCCGAATTCGAAGGCCGCATTCTCGGCAGCCCGGGTCTTTCGACTGCACTAATCCTGATTCAAGCGTGATATAAGTGCGAAATAATAAAAGAAAGCTCGAAATGCCCGTCGTTATTGGGTGA
>JAQBVM010000375.1 GCA_027623095.1 Verrucomicrobiota bacterium | reverse complement strand
ATCGTTGGCCAAGATGCGTCGCCACTTGGAAAAGCTCAAATTGTGACATATTCCTCTTTTCTCTGTCCGCCCCCTTTACCTTTATTTGAAATCCATCGCTTCCGAATTGGGATATTCGAGCGAATCGCATTTTGCTTTCGAGTTCAAATCTGTATTCGGCTGCAGTCCATCAGAATATCGGATGCGCGAATCTCGGCATTCTCGGAATTGCGGATTTCCGATGGAGCAGCCACCTGGATGGGGGCGGATGGAGGTGTTAGATTCCCGGAGTCTAAATCGGGTCGGTGTGGCGCAGCCTGATCGCCTCCTATGAACGCCTTGGTTCGCTCCCGCAAATAGTCGATCGCGGCATGCTTCCCATGCGCACGGGGCCGAATGGTGTTGATCGAAACCGACCGCTTTCGGGCACACTCAACGGATGAGTTCACCCCAAGAGTGAAAGCCCCCACACGAAATACGAACATGCGGCGACACCGAGTGCAAGCGAGAGGACAACCCAGCGTCGTTTTTCTTTGAGCTGGAAACCCATGTAAACCGAGCTGATCACGATGTAGATCAAGCCGACACAGAGTGCATCCATACTCAGACTCCATAACCGGGTGATGATCCAATCCCGTTTCTGAGCGGGTTCGTTCCACAATCCCCGAACGCCGGTGAAGGTGTGCAGATCTCCCAGGATGACCGCGTTATCGGGTGTGACTTCTGTGATTTTTGCGGCACCCGTCTCGCGATCCACGTTGACTGTAAATCGCTTGTCCGGACGCAGAACCATGAAAATCAGACGCCCTTGTTGATTCTGTTTTCGGAGAATGATTTCCCCCTTCAAATCCAACTGTTCTCGCAGGTGCCGCGCGGCATCCATATCCTCCAAACCATCCGGGATCGTAACATTCTTTTCGCTGGCGGATCGCTCGACTTTGTACGGAAACCATTTCGGATGGTTCATCACGAGTCCGGAGATCGAAAAGAGCCAAAGAAACAGGATAAAGTACAGCCCGAGGTACATGTGGATTTTACGATTCCACTTTGCAAAGAGTTGAACGAATTCGCGTTTCTTCATGGCAGCCGGCGATTGCGCCGAATGTTGTTACAATCCTATCAAAGGAACCAGGAGCAGAATAAAGGTGAGCACACCGGCGCCGGTTGCAATGAGTCCGGCCCGGCGTTCGGTCCGCAGCAAGAACCAGAGGTAGGTTCCGCTCACGGTTAGAAATAGGGCAAGATATACGACGGAGTCAGCCAGCCACCCCCACAGTTTTGTAATGGCCCAGTTCGGTTCTTTGTGCAGTCCGGGATTGAAATGAAGGAATGTAATGGCTCCAAGAAGCCCGGTACTCCTTTCCACGATGCCGGCCTCCTGTTTTTCCAGATCGATCGTGACAATCTTAATAGCTCCTGGCCGAACAACTCGAATCATCGTCTTGCCATTTCGTACGACTCCCTGGCCCAGGATTTCCCCTGACAAACCCAGTTGACCCAAAACTGAATTCACAAGGTCCATGCCGTCAAGATCGGCGCCAACTGAAATGGGAACCACGGTGGGCTCTTTATCGGAAGGGCGGGCTCGAATGCTGTGGTTCAGAAACAGAGTGCTGATGGCGTAAATGAGAATAAAAGGGCTGATGAACAATCCGAAATAGAGGTGTAGAGCTCTCGTCCATACAGCGAAACGTTGCGATTTCACCGGCATATTCTCCTGAACGTACGCATTGCGAGTGGAAAGTGCGAGTTAAAGTGCGTGTTGCATATTTCACTCGCATTGGTGACTCAGGTGCGGTTTACAATATCGCCGTGACTTCCCGTGTGTCAGGCTGCCGATCCCAGAATCCATTGCCATGAAACCGACTTCCATTTCCCGACGATCCCGCTCTCAGCGCTACGGAGGAATTGACAGAAGGAACATTCCCGCATTTACGTTGATCGAACTGCTGGTGGTTATCGCGATCATCGCGATTCTTGCCGGAATGCTGTTGCCGGCGTTGAGCAAGGCGAAGCAGAAGGCGCAGTCGATCAAATGCGTTAGCAATATGCGGCAAATCATGTTGGCGGGGAAGATGTACTCGGACGACAACAATCAAAAACACGTCGTGACTTACATTTTTCCACCCTATTCGGCCGGATTAATCACTTGGTTTCAATTAATCCAACCTTACATGAGCAGCACGAATGTGCTCTTGTGCCCTTCACGGAAAGGCAAACCGTTGCAGTTGGAACTATGGGACGGCATCGCGGTAACCGCGCCGACCGTATCGGACTACGCCATTAATCATCAGTTCGCTGGAGAGCTTAGTTCCTATGTCGAGTACGCTCAGAAACCGGAATCGGCGGTCCGAAATCCGTCTCGAACGATTTTTGTGACAGACTCAGGGACAAAAGCGGATGCGCGCAAGACTCCCAGCGTGACACCCGATTCGCCAACCAAGTTCGGCTCGTGGATGCTGGGTGATCCTCAAGCCGGTTCCTGCCCAACCTGTGTGACCGGCGACAATCCGAACTGGTGCGGTCCGCATCTGAGGCACAACGAACGAAGCAGCAACGGATTCGCCGACGGGCATGTCGAGAGTATGAAGGGATTCTGGTACTACGCCAATACGCCTTGGCTCGATCCGAATCGCGGAGGGAACTGATCGCGGCGAGGTGACGGTCAGGTCCTGTTTGTTAAATCGATTTCTCGGTGAATGGATTCCCTCGCGATTGCATTTTCTGGCTCGATGGACAACCATTCAATCATGAGATTTGTGGTGGTTCAAAAGATTTGCGGAAAGAGTTTGCAAGCGATCATCGTGCTGAGTCTGGTTCTTTCTTCCCATAGCCAAGATTTATTAAAGCCGGATGGGTTTACGGAGTCGGGATGGTTTCGTGTCATCGGATCGGCGCCGAGCGACATCCAGAACGGAATGGTCTATGAAGTGTTTCGCAGCGCCGATTTGATTCGATGGGATCGCGCAGCTACCGCGCAGCATTGGCCATTTGTGTATGCGGACGCGTCGTCAACGGAATCCAAGTCTCACTTTTATCGATTGGGAACGCGATTCAAGAGAGGCGATGATGACCAAAAGAACATCATTGTCATTCCAGGAATGCATGGGAACCGGTTCCTGGATGAACGTTTTTTTGCAACCCAGTCCGGAAGTTCCTTGAGCCAGCCCTTTTGGATAAAATTCGCCATTCGATTGGACCGGGCGGACCAAGTGATTTATCAGGACAGCAGGCAATATACGTTCCATTATGACTTTGCGCGCCGGCGACTGGCCGAGTTCTCAGGATTAAGCCGCCAGGAATTTGACGCGGTATCATTGCATGCGGGAGGGAGCCAGAAGCTCGTTTTGGGGGCGGTGCTGCATCCGCGCTATAGCGGCGCCAGCGAGGTGGGGATTCAGTTTGTGGGCCTCGATCAGTACCCAATTGAGTCGATTGCGGAATGGTTCTCGCTGGTTCGTTCGACCGTAAACGCTGGACCTGACACGCGGTTTTTCTACACGCCTGTCTTCGAGCAGTCGGCGTTGAAGCCTTCGGACGTCGAGTTTTTCCGTAGCCAAGGGATAGCGGTTGGATCTCCGGATCGGTGGCTGCCTGGCAACGGAGTGTACTCGGAAGGTTGGGCGTTGGGAGCCGTTCGTTTCGTGGCAAGTGGAGAGATTGATCAGGCGTTCGCGCAGGGCCGCCTTCGTTCCGAAGATATTCTACTCACAGACGGCGTTCCCGCGGAGATTCCGCTGGTTGCGGGGATTATTTCGTTGTCACCGGCCACACCGAATTCCCATGTCGCACTCCTCGCCAAATCATTCGGTATTCCGTTCGCCTATCTTCGGGATGAGAACGATCGGGCGAAAGCGCAAACGTTTGCCGGGCAGGAGATCTATTTTTCTGCGACAACCGGCTTTTTCTTCAATTCATCCAGTGATTCGCGCGTGCGCATGGTTCCAATCTCCGAGGATTTTCCCTTGAACCTGAAGGAGGAGATGCTGGATCTAAAAGCTCCTGGACAACTGAAATACACGCCTAAAAGAGTTCTGGGACAAGCCGGCAAAGACACTTCTGATCTGACACTGGAAGATATTCAATACTTCGGGGGAAAAGCTTCGAATTTTGGGATTTTGAGACGTGAGATTCCCGATCGCTCGCCTGAGGCGATCGCATTGAGTTTTGATCCGTGGGACAGTTTTATGAATCAAACGCTTCAGAGCGGCGCCGCATTGCGGGAATGGATCCGAACTCGTCTCAGCTCATTCAATTGGCCGGTTTCCGACACTTCTGCCCTCGAACAAGCGCTCGGGGAAATTCGAACGGCGATTCGGGAAGGCGCATTTGCTGAAGCCGAGCGGCAATCAATTCTGGAGGCGCTAGGAAAGTTTGATCCGTCAAAAAAAATCCGATTCCGAAGTTCGACGAACGTCGAGGATTCGGACAGTTTCGTCGGAGCCGGGCTCTACGATAGCTTTAGCGGATGCCTTGCAGACGACACGGACAACAATGAAGCGGGTCCTTCCGGATGTGATCCAATGGAAGCCAATGAACGCGGCATTTTCAGGGCGATTCGGAAGGTTTACGCGAGTTTTTACAACTTGAATGCGTATCTGCAACGGCTACGCCACGGCGTGCGAGAAGATGAGGTGGGAATGGCGATTCTGGCGCATCATTCGTATCCCGACGAAATCGAGCTGGCCAATGGTGTTGCGGTAGTTCGAGAATCGTTCGGAGGAAGATGGGAAGCGGAGATTGTAACTCAGAGGGGCGCGGTATCGGTATCGAATCCGGACGGAGCAGCTACTCCGGAGATCGTTCGAGTCTCGTGGGCAACAAGCAGCATTAGCTCGGTCAGTTTAAGCGAAGCATCGAGTCTGGTTGTGCAGGGCGGGAAAGTAATGAATTGGGAAAGCGACTATCGGACACTGGCAACGAACCTCTTCAAGGTTTACAGCGCATATAGAAAAACGATATCGGCGCCGGCCGGTCTCCAGTTGGATTTCGAGTTCAAAAAGGTGGACCCAGCGGGAATTGTCATTAAACAGGTCCGGCCATTGATCGAGCCGGAGAGCAAGGAGATTGTCCCTTATCTTTTAAGCGAACCGGTTCGCTTGGCTACCGCTCAGGGTGAGTTCCGTCAAGGCGCGCTTGGGCGCCATCGCCTCAAATCGCGCTGGCTTTTTAAGATTGCGGAAAGCCATCTGGCCGGGGAAGGACCTGCCGAATCGCTCCTCAGAAACCTGGAGGTCGAGTACTTGGACGATCACGCCATTCGGACTCAGGCTTCATCGGTAAGCATGCTTCCAAACTATTCTGAGACCAAAACCGGTAAGAGAATCGAGGTCAGGTGGACAATGCCAATCGGTGGAGAAGATGTTTCAATGCGGATCGAGATGGATGGTTTGCCCGAAAAAGTGAGTACGGCCAGAGACATTGTCACGACCATTCGAGATCTTAGCTTGAGCGTTGTGGCCCAGTATCAAACCGGACGGCCGGAGTTCTTTGACCGCTCCGATGTGGGAACGACCAAGGAAGACCGGATAACACTTTCCGTTGATACCTCGATGCTGGAGGTGTCTCCTCGATCGTCCCTTCAAAGTCGCGAGTTCAAGTCACAGTCCGGTTCCGTTAGCGTTTCGCCGCAATTCTATTGGCCTCCGCCGCCTTCAGGGCCGAGCGCCGGATACACGGCTCCTGTTGAGAAATGGAAAGAGACGGTGATCCGGGGGATTGGCGACGAACCAATTATACTAAAGGGCTTCTATTCTCAGACGTATCTCCCGGGGCATCATAATTTCTATGAAAGCTTCATCATCGATCCGAGATCGGAAGAAAACATCGATCCGAGAGTCTTGGATTCACTCAACGCGCTAAATGTGGAATTGCTCGTCTGCGATGGAGAACCCGGAAGCACCGGTACCGTGAGGTTCCTCGGGCTGAATGGAAAACTTCGAGAAAGGTTATAGAGTTCGTAGCCGAGGATCGTGAGAGGTTCGGCGACAGCGACTTCTTGCATTGCAGCCAAGAGAAAAATCAGATTATCTGATCCCT
>JAQBVM010000374.1 GCA_027623095.1 Verrucomicrobiota bacterium | reverse complement strand
AAGCCTCAAACGCACATTCGGACCTCAAAACTACCCACTCGACTTCCAGAAGACCCTTTCTTTCCAACCTTTTGGTATTTCCAATCGCTATTCATTCCGAACCATGCGTGGTCCGTTAGCTCAGTTGGATCGTCGCCGAAATAGTAGGCAGTTGTCGTTCCCGCGCGGCAGGCATATTCCCACTCCGCTTCAGTGGGAAGTCGGTAGAACTCTCCAGTCCTGGCGCTTAACCACTGGCAATATTTATTGGCGCCGTGTTGCGTCATGCTGATGGCAGGATATCCGTCTTTTCCCATTCCAAAACTCATTTCCGTGTAGGGCTTGGAAGGGTGAGTAACAGCGTCGGAGACTTCGATAGCGTTCGGATAGCTCATCAACGGATCAGAGGGCATCCGGGCCGTGTCCGGATAGATGAATAACTCGTATTCGTTCCAGGTGACTTCATATTTTCCCATCCAGAATGGCTCGATTCGGACCCGATGTTGAGGGCCCTCGTCGCTGTTGCGCTTCGCTTCGTTTTCGTGGCTGCCCATGAGAAATTCACCTCCTGGAATCGGTATCATGGTGTAGCTCGTTTGCGTGCCCGGAATGATCCTCGTATAAGGTTGCATCTCGGACGCCGGGGAAGTCCCGCATCGGGCCGTAATTTGCGCATGAATCTCGAAGACCGTGTGGTCGAGAGTCGGGAGCTCGTCATACGGCTCGTTCAAATTCTGACGCGAATTGAAGGGATAACTCCGGAACAAGGACGAACTCTCAGGTCCGCTCCTGCCAGCCAGTGCAACGAAACGATTCTGAAGAACGACAGCGCCTCTGAGAGAGAATCCTTGCGGTGGGCTGAGTTCGCTGAGCAGTTTGGGATTAGCTTTTCCATCAAACGCATAGATACCACCCCGTTCGCCGGTTCCGTGAAGAACCAAGATATTACATTGGTCAGAAGTTTGGAGGGGAAACACCTGGGCAAGCGGTGTCCCGAAGTCAACTGAAGCCTTGTGGCCTATACCGAATTCCGAGCCTTCGATGTTCGTGATTGGATAAACTGTTAAACTTGATTCACCAGGCACAAAAAATAGAATCGATGGCGTCGTGGCGTCGGCGAATCGAGCAATCGCGTATGCGGAACGGGATGGCAGATTGGGGATTGTCAGCACGGGTTTTGGGCTTCCGGAACGAACATCCACGATTCGGAATGTGTCGCCGCCCGGCTCGGCGATAAGCATGCACGCGAACTCGGGTCCGTTCAAACCCAGGCTAATCCGGTTTGCTCGCCGCGCGACGCCGGAGAGTTCCTCATTAGTGAGTTCGGTAAACTCGGCTCCTTCGTTGCGCATGAGGAATACTTGACTGGGAGCCGGATCGTTGTAGATTCCCGCCACAAAGAGGTCGTCGCGTGAGTTTGCTTCGCCTCCGCCCACAGGAATGGCTACCACCGCGTTCGGCCCAAGCAGCGGCGCGAGAATCGAGACGGGATCCGCAGGGATTGACAGGTTCGCTGCGTCCATGATCGCTATTGCATTTAGGTCCGGAGCCGTCAGCACGAGCGCATCCCGATTCGGAGTGATTAGTCTTCCGACGCTGAATCCTGAGGCCGCGGTGATCCCGCTGAGGCGTACGCCCGCCCACGATAACCCGCCGTCTGAGCGCTGATAGCCGAGCCGGTATTTTCCTGTTGATTTCTCCACAATCACCACATCCGGGAGACCGTCGCCGTTGAAGTCACCTGACGCGATGAACTCGCTTTCGTTTTCAAAAACGAACGAAGCATTCTCTCGGAAGGGAGTATCACCCGCAGACGCTCCGCTTAAATCGGTATGAAATGTTTTCAGTATGACGCCCAGCGCCGCAATGATTACAAATGTCGAAGTTTTCATTTCTCGCCTCCCAATCTAGAGCAGTGCCGATTCGCCCGAGTTGATCCAGATCAATGGCCAACAAAAGTCCCGGAATTGGCTCAAGCAAGGATCCCGCCTGAGGGTGCTTAACTTGCAACGGTTCGTTGTTATTGCCTTGGATGTACTCCGTGGATAACATTGCCGGCGCGGTTCGGGGCTTCGGGAAGATTTAGCGGTACTATTGTTAAAAAGCGTGATTTGTGCCGGGACGGTTTTGCCGCTTGTTCTTGAGGATCGGAGGAGCGCTGTTGGTTAACTTAAAAATGTCATGCTGCTAATCGATTTTGAACAAACGAAAGAGAAGGCCGAAGCCGGTCACGCCGGGGCTCAGTATAATTTAGGAGTCATGTACGACAGTGGCATCGGCGTGTCCGAGGATCCGGCCGAAGCGGCCCATTGGTACCAGCGAGCGGCTGACCAGGGAGACAAGGAGGCGCAATCGAATCTCGGCGTTTTGTTCGACACGGGCCGAGGAGTACCTCAAGACTTCACGAAAGCTGTCCAGTGGTACCAGCTCGCCGCCGAACAGGGGCACGCTCAGGCGCAGCACAATTTGGCGATCATGTTTAACAATGGATTGGGCGTGCGTCAGAATGAGGCGGAGGCGGCGCGATGGTTTCACAAGGCGGCGGAGCATGGAATTCGCGAGGCTCAGGGCAATCTGGGATGTCTATATGCCGGGGGTCGAGGCGTTTCCAAGAATTTCGACGAAGCGCTGAAATGGTACCTGAAAGCCGCTTCCGGTGGGTTGGCGCAGGCGCAATATAATCTGGGTGTGATGTACGCCAAAGGCTTCGGCGTCCCAGTGGACTATATCGAAGCCTACAAATGGTTCAGTCTCGCGGCCTCGCAACGCTATTCGCAGGCCGTAAATGTCCTCTACCTATTCACCCAGGCGATGCCGCCTGCGCAGATTGAAGAAGCGCGCGAGCGGGTTCGCCAAGCCACCGAAATGTAAACAAGCCACGGGAAGATCATCGTCTCAACTGGGTTGACCTTGCTCGGGCGAAGTTTTTGTATTGTCGGCAGAAGTTGAATTTGTTCCACCCAACAATCCGGCAAAAGCTCGGCGACCGCTCCACAAAAGGAAGAGCGCGAGAGCGGTGATTAAGAGAACCGGCGGTGAGAACAATCCTTCGCCGCTCATAACAAATGCGTGGAAGGCGAGAATGTTCACGATGATTGGGCCGAGGACGAGCAGTCCCAAATTGCGGGTGTACGGAATGGCGACCAGAAGCCCACCGAGGATTTCCAGCACCTTCACAAAGTTCAAATAGCCGGTCGGCCCAAACGCCGCCATGAAATCAGCAGCCCGGGTTCCTTCCGGTGGTGGCGGAAACGCGGCGAGGTTCAGGAGCACGACAAGTCCGGACGCGACGAAGACGAAGCCGAGCAACACACGGCGCCGGCAGGAAGATATTTTAGGAATTTCATAAAGGCGCTGTGATTTGGCTAATTATTCGAATCAATTGTGCGATTCCCTGTAATGCTTCGTGAGGAGGTCTTCTCCAAAGTCTTCCGCGAAATCGCGATACACCGCGTGGATATGGTTCGCGTTGTTTTGGGTGTTATCGTATTCGATCAGGAAGGTCGGACCTTGAATCCTGTAATAATGTCCCTGTCCATGTTCCATTCCTCCGGCCCAAGCGAAGTGAATATTATCCCGGCCGGCATCCGTAATTCTTTCTTCGTCCACATCGGCAATGTCTCCCCGCGCGCGGCGCACGTAAGTCTTCACCAAGTTCCAAACCATTCCTTTTTGGTCGTCTGTCAGGTCTTTCCAGTTGATGCCTTGCGGTTCCAGCGGCGACACCTTGCGTTTGTTTGATGTAACGATGTCCGATGGCGCTTTTTCGCTGAAGATGACTTTCTCGCGTTGAGCGGCGGAAAGCGACTTCGCCAGTTTGAGACCTACGTTTTCTTCATCCGCAAGCACCTGCAAACCTTTGCGAGGCCCCTCCATGACAATGTCCGGATTGGTGCCCATCATTGATGGCGTTGCGGATACGAATTTTCCTTTGACGACAGTGAAACTGAGCGACAGATGGTGCCCTTCGTAACGCCATCCCCAAGTTTTTCCAGGTCCCGGCTCACCAAATATGCTGATATGGTACATTTCCGGATCTCGAGGGAATCGGCGATTTGGACCCTCAAGTTCTCGAAGAATCGCCTCAAGACTCATGATGGTGTTCGCCTTGATAAGGCCTTGGCTGCTGAGGGCGGACGCCAGCAGTGCGGTAGTGAGATGCCGTTGTTCGGGATTCATCTCTTTCAGCGTAAGACCTTTCCGGTCCATCGGGATGAAATGCCAATTGAGGCGGTGGTCGTCGGTGAGCGCAAAGGCGGTTGCAGCCTTCTGTTTCGTGTCGAGTGCCGAGAGCAGGTTGTTCGCCGCGGCAGCCATTTGATTGGCCGCTTGCTTTTCACTGGCACGACAGGGAATGGCAATAGCCAAGACGAGGGCAATTAATGTGAGTTGCTTCATAGTAGAATAATTTTCGGTCCTGCGATTTAGCGGAAGTGCAGACCGTATTTCAATCCAAAAAGGAAATCAATCTCCTGCCAACGAACCAAAAAGAGCGAACTACGGATTGCCTGGATGTCTCGGCGTTTCCATCATGCCTTCTCGTTTGGGTTTTTCGCCGTAAGGTTGAGCAGAACTCCACGGACTGGCTTCCCAGGCCCTGCAAGTTAGGTGCCCACATGAGATGTTCGCTTCGCGAAATGCAGTGTCGCCCCACCGGACCGCAGGAGACTGAAACGCGAAACTTATCAATTGCACCGTTCATCCTTAATAGCTCTCGTGAGATCAACAGCCTCCGCGCGCCGAAATGAAGAATCTCGCTGAAGCGTTAGACCGCGCCTGCAAGAATTTCGCGCAGTTCATTTCCGGTAAGTTGGATCGGATTCGTTTTCATACTGCTTGCGCGCGACGATTTCTCGACCAAAGCGGGCAGGTCGGTCGAACGAATTCCGTAGGAACGAAGTTTTGGGATCTCGAATCTCTCGCACAGGTCACGGACCCAAAGGGCTCCTTCAGCGCTGGTTGCTTGAGGCTTTCCAGTTAAGAGCCTTGCGACCTCATCGAATCTTCTCAGAATCCGGTTTTCGGGTTCGCGCTGTCGAAGAGCGCGAATGTTCACATCGATAACATGCGGTAATAACGCGGCGCAAACGGCTCCGTGGGGGGCTGTGAATGCACCGCCGATCGGCGACGCGAAACCGTGGACCGCGCCAAGTCCGGCGTTTGCCAGAGCGAGCCCGCTCAGAAGGCTTGCGAAGGACAAATCCTCGCGCGCCGCCAGATCAGATCCGTTCTCGAAACAGCGGCGCAGGGACCTTGCGCAGCATCGCAGTCCTTCGACGCAAAACGCATCGGTCAGCGGATTGGCACGAATCGAAACGTACGGCTCGATCAGTTGCGTCAGGGCGTCGAGTCCGGTGCTCGCGGTCATTGAGGGTGGCAATCCGAGGGTCAGTTGCGGATCGACGACTGCCATCCGGGCGTAAAGCAGTGGACTGCGAAGGCTGACTTTTACTTGGTGGGATTCAGAGGCGAGGACAGAATTCTTGGTCACTTCCGCACCGGTTCCCGCAGTGGTTGGCACCGCAATCCAGGGAGCGGGTGGATTGCCGAGAGGTTTGCCCTGGCCGACGACTTCCAAATATTCCAATGGATCGCCCGGGTTCGTCATGAATGCGGCGATCGCCTTGGCGGCGTCCAGAACGCTTCCGCCGCCAATCCCGATTACGAAATCACAATGGGAATTTCGAGCCGCGGCCGCGCCCATTGTCACGAGGTCCGTGGTGGGTTCGCGTAACACTTGAAACGGAATCGCATCAATGTGATTAGAAATCAAATCGGCTCGGATCCGTTGCGCTCGCTCCGGGTCTCTTCCCGTAACCACGAACGCTCTTGCGCCCATCGATCTTGCCGGAGCCGCGATCTTCGACGATGTCCCTGGTCCAAAAAGGATGTGCGCCGCCGTTGCGAATTCAAAATGCATTGCCGAAACGTATCGTTAACGGAACGGGTTGGATATTGGAATTGGATCCCCTCCTCGCGAACCTCGGTGGGGCGACACTCTGTGAAGCCCTGACTTCTCCTTGTGAGACGGCTATCTTGCGAATCGGAGC
>JAQBVM010000373.1 GCA_027623095.1 Verrucomicrobiota bacterium | reverse complement strand
AGGATTATCAGAAAAAAAGAGGACGGACATGCGTCCGGCCTCTTCGTGATTTTAGAGTTCTATCTCGGTTCTATTGCCGCGACCGGTAGAACTTGCCAGATCCGGAGAACGAGATCGCCGCCGGACTTGTGGCTCCCGCCACGTCTGTGTATGGACCGCCTACCGCGTCCGCGGATTGCAGCGTTCCATCAAACGTTAGGGTAATCCCAGTCGCGCTTCGCGCGATGCTGATCATTCCGCCTCCGCCTCCGCCCGATGCCATGCTTGGCGAGGTCAACTGGATTGCGTTGATTGGCGCGCGAGGAGGACTTCCCGCACCCAGCCCGTCCGCTGTCGTCGCTTCCACTCGAATGCTCGTAGCCTTGATGCCTCCGAACACTATGTGTGTGCCCGCGCCATAGACTCCCGCGGCCAAACCAGTCGGCACCTGAACGTAATCCGTCGGAGCCGTTGCCGAGGTTGCCAGCACATACTCCGTGATCGCTTCTCCGGTTGCCGCGTTGACTATCCGGTATGCTCCCGCCCGCCCGTCTGCCACACCGCCGTTTGCATACACATACACGTCGTATCCCGCCGCTGCTATTCCAGCGTCAACTCCGGATATTGTCACGGTTGTGGTTGTGGCGGCGCCCGTGTCCAGATAACCGCCCATCAGGTTGAAGTCGGCTGTGCCGGGTTTGAAGTTGGTCCCGTTGTTCTCGGATCTTCCCGTGGAAGCCCATGAACCGTTCGAGACCCATTCCACGGATATCCCAGTCGGAACCGCGGCGCCTCTTGCATCGGCTACCAGATTCGCGCCCGTGCCGGTTGGGCCCGAGAGGTTGTTCCAGTTCGCCTGAGCCACTCCGGGAGCTCCGGCACTTTCGGTTGCAGCCACGACGAAGGTGTTGGCTCCGTCCGGCTCACTCGCACCGAAGTTCAGACCCAGCGCAATCGCCGGTCGAGCGGGCGCCGGTGGAAGACCGTCAGCTGTGGTGAAGAACAGATCCAACTCACCAGTCCCCACATTGTTTCCGTTGATGCGCAGATGGAAGTTCGCTCCGCCATGCACCGAGGGATCCGGATTGCCCGAGTGACTGTTTCCGTCACTCGTCCAATCTCCGTTGAAGTAGGTGACCTCGATCGGATATACACCCGCGGCTTCAAACGCCACGTCGGCATCCACCGTCGCGTCTCCGTGACCGCCGTCATTGTTGATCACGTCCTTCCCGGCGATTTTGATGCGTGTTCCATCGTCCGAGGTCGTGCCAATGTTGATGATGCCAGGCGCCGCGATGTTGAGGAACCCGGTGAAACGAAACGCTCCGTCATCCAGGTTTCCTGGCGTGCCAGAGTACGATCCCGCGTCGTCACCGAGCCATGCCGGCATTTCGCTGAGGTCATTGCCCAGGTAGTTGAGCACCGTGGCTGTGAAGGTTCCGCTGGCCGCGCCAAATCCCGCGATCTGCGTGTCAACCCGGTTTGCATCCACCGTGTTGCCGTCGGTTGCAATGGTATTCACCCCGCGCTGCCAGTACTCCCCTTTGAGACCGGTGCCAGGAATGGCCAGCGAAGGTCCCGCGGATTTGTCCGCCGTGATTCCATCAAATGGAGGAGGCGGAGGCGTCGGCGCTTTCACACCCGGAAGCGTGCTGATCGCTACGCCTGTTCCTCCGGCATAGAGCGCGGTGACTTCTCCCGCCGTGAGAACCCGGTTCCAGATCGAGATGTCATCGATTGAACCATTCCATTGGCGGTTGAGCGCTCCAGGATTCTCCCCGATCATCAGGTTCAGAGTTCCATCGGCGAGCACCGGTTTGGTGGCATTGACCTCGTACCTTGTTCCATCGATATAGAGTGCGGTGCCGAATTCGGCAACCGTGGCGTCGCTGACCGCCGTGAAGTGATGCCAATTGCCATCATTCACGTCCGGTGCGTTATTGGTGCCCTCGCCCACGCCACCCGCGTAGGCAAGACTGGCCTCGCCGCTTCGGCGGGCCACCCGGTAGTTCAATTGTTCTCCCTTGGAGATCAGCGCCTGCCAGTTCTTGTCGAACGTGCCGACCTTGAACCATCCGGCGATTGACATGCTGCCACCAGGGAACTGCAGCTCTTTGTTATTGCCTCCCGTAATCTCAACGAAGTTCGCCCCGTTGAGCGTGATGGCCTTCCCAAATCCAGCCTTGCCGTCGCCGAACGCCACAGGCGTGGCTCCGCGCGCCGTGCCATGGAAGTCTTTGATCGCATCCGAGAGATGCCCGTCAAAGTTCCAATAGGCCACAAGTCCGTTAGTGTTGAGTCCCCCGCCACCGGCCGGGGGTGGTTCGACCGGTGCTTCAGGCGTGACCGTCGTCACCGCGTTTCCTGCATTGCCCGCGGCGTGGATCAGGCTCACTTCATCCGCGGAAAGACCGCGTGTCCAAAGTGCCAAGTCATCGATCTGACCTGCCATGAAATACGGCAGAGTGAGATCCGGCAGCAGCGGAGAAGCGGCATCCAGGACGTCTTCTTTGTTCAACCGGGCTCCAATTGAAAGCCACGGAAGGGTTGCATTCGGCGGATTAATATCCGTGATGTAATCCGTGGAGGCGACTTCAGCGCCATTGATGTAAAGCCGCAATTGCGCGCCATCCGCGCTAAAGGCCACATGCTGCCACGAACCGAGTGTGAACAAGCCGGACTGTGTGGCGCGAACAACATTTGGACCGGCGCCGATTCCCGCAGTCAGCCGCATTCCTCCGGCATCCAGATCTTCGACCAGGCCGAATTCGAACTGACCCTCAAGGCTGTTTCCAGTGGATCCGAGACCGGTGCCGAGGTTTCCGATCGCATTGCGAAGGAATGCAACGCCTTCAAAGACGCTTGCTCCCACATTGACCCAACCCGAAGCGGCCATCTGCCGTTTGGCTTTGGTGTAATTCGGAACAAAAACATACGTCGTGCTGCCGTCTAAACGCAGCGCGTTGCCGATCTTGCCCGCTCCCCACGCAGCGGAGCCGGTGATCGCTCCAGCCGGCGCGCCAGGAGCGGCATTCGCAGCTGATGAACCACCCGTTTCGTCAAACTTCCAGTATCCAACCAGCGCCTCATCAATCTTGAAGGTCGCCACTCGAACCGCGACCGTCTTGCTGATCACGCTGCCCGCTGGGTTAAACACAGCCACGCTGTAGCTGGCCACGTCGGCTTCGCTCAACGAACTAATCGTCAAATCAGCGCTCGTCGCGCCGGTGATATTGCCGCCGTCCGGCAGATTGCGACCGTTCTTCCGCCACTGGTATGTGAGATCAGCGCCCTGGGTACTGACCGATAGCCTCACCGCGCCGTCTTTGGCACCCACGGCTGGCTGCGGATGAGTGGCAATCGTTGGAGGCGTTCCCGTTGCCGGAGCGTTGAGGAGTAATTGAATCGCATTGATCGGCCCGCCCCGGTCAAATCCCGTGGTGGTTGTTTCGAACTCGATCGTGATCGACCCACCGGCTCCGCTCACATTGTCAAAACGCACATACGTCGCCAGACTTGGCGCAGCGGCACTGGTGCTGGTTCCTCGAAAGAATCCCGGAGACGCGTTATACTCATCCGCATTGACATTGCGCGTAAAAACTTTGCTCCCGTTCACGGAGTAATTCACATTCTGGAACTGCAGCGGAATGCCCACCGTATATAGAATCACCGAATGGTTGCCTGCCGGAACATTGCCAAATGTCAGTGTCGATGGGGCTCCCGGGTTCGCGTAAACCAAACCATTCAACATCCGTTGCGTGGACGATGCGGAACCGGTTCCCGCTCCCCACTGACCCGAGGTTTGCCATTCAAGGAATGCGAACGTTTCCGCATTGTCGCTGTCCACGATGATGTCCGAAATGCCGCTCCCGCCGGCCAGATTGTTCCAGTGAGCCTGCGGATGAACCCCGGCAATGTCCGTATCGTTCATGTCTGTCGGTGCCCCATTGGCGCCTCCGCCCGAAAAGCTAAACCCAATGCTCTTAATCGCCGAAGGCTTGAATATTTCCGCTTTGACTTCGGTGCTTGCTTCGCAACCGACGATTTCAACCTTGTAAACATCGGCAGCGTTTGCCGCCGTCACTGCGCTTGTCGTATAGCTTAAACTGGTCGCGCCCGGAATCGCCTTTCCGTTCTTCATCCACTGCACCGGCCAGGGTCCGTTGACCACGGTAAAGAAGGTCGCTTCGGCCCCGTCCAAAACCGGCGTATTCACCGGCTGCGTCAGGAAGCGCGCCTTGTTACAATCCGCGCCCTGGGTCACCGCCAGAAGTTCCACTTCCGCAATCTGCATACAGCAGCCGTTGGCAGCTCCCGCAGTCTCGACAATAGTCCAACGATAGTGTTTGTAAGACTTGGTGTTCTGGAAATAGAAGGTCTGTGTTTGGAAACGATCGGTGTACTCCGGGATGTTATCGATCCGAGTGATCAATTCCCAAGTACCAGAAGTATAAGAAGCTTCCGTGTCGTTGGATCCTTCAATTGTAATAATCTTTGGATCTCGATTGGGTGAATCGTTCGCCGACTGCATCGCAATACCTGTGATGGTTGTTTCGCCAATCGAAGGTGTCACCACGAAACCTGAAGTTCCACCTGCCACACCGGAGTCACGGTTGAGATACTTGGTCGGCTGACCGTCGATTGCGTTAGCTGGGCCTTCCGAGCCAGGGCTGTTCGCCGAACTGGCTATGATCGGATCACCCGGTTGGGTGATATCTTTCGGAGCGCCACCACCCAGCAGCTCCACTTCCGCAATCTGCATACAGCAACCGTTGGCGGCCCCCGCAGTCTCGACAATCGTCCAGCGGTAATGTTTGTACGGCTTGAAATTGTCGAAGAGAAACGTCTGCGTCTGGAATCGCGCCGCATAGGCGGGAATGTCGTCGATGCGCTGAATCAACGTCCAAGTTCCGGAAGCGTAATCAGCGATCGCATCATCGTTCGATCCCTCGAGCGTGACGATCTTCGGATCTCGATTGGGCGAATCGTTTGCCGATTGCATCGCAATGCCGGTCACCACTGTGGCGCCAATTGAAGGAGACACCACGAAACCTGAGGTTCCGCCAGCGACTCCAGAGTCGCGATTCAAGTACTTCGTGGGCTGGCCGTCAATCGCGTTGGCAACACCTTCGGAACCAGGGCTGTTTGCCGAAGAAGCAATGATCGGATCACCCGGCTGCGTGACATCACCCGGAAGCACGCTCCCGAGCAGTTCGACTTCAGCGATCTGCATACAGCAGCCATTGGCAGCTCCTGCTGTCTCGACAATCGTCCAGCGGTAGTGCTTGTACGCCTTGAAGTTAGGGAAATTAAAGGTCTGAGTTTCAAACCGTGCGCCGTAAGCTGGAATATCATCCAATCGCACGATCAACTCCCATGTCCCCGATGCATAGTCCGTGATCGCAGTGTCATTCGATCCCTCGAGCGTGACGATCTTCGGATCTCGATTGGGCGAATCGTTTGCCGATTGCATCGCAATGCCGGTCACCACTGTGGCGCCAATTGAAGGAGACACCACGAAACCGGAGGTTCCGCCGGCCACGCCGGAATCTCGATTCAAATACTTCGTGGGTTGACCATCGATAGCATTTGCAACCCCTTCGGAGCCAGGACTATTGGCAGATGAGGCGATGATGGGATCTCCCGGCTGCGTAACGTCCTTTTGGGCATAGGTTGTCGCAATCGGGGTGAGAATTGCCATTGCAATGGCAAACAGTTTTATTGGGATGAATAGTTTACGTTTCATAACTTTAACTGACGATCGGAGACGATCTTGCTTAGACTAGGAATTTCTGAGAACGCGAAACTTATGAGGCAAGTGAGAAGCCGAGTCAACCCCATAAATTAGAAAAAACTAAGAAAAAGTGACCTAACAAAGCCAAGATATTCCAGAAACTGCTCCTTAGTATCCGTGTCATCTGAGAAGATCGTGCGGCGATCAATCACTATGAATCGCAACGAGACTCGGGGATTCGCCAAATCTTCCGCCAGGTCTTGGAGTGCGGCAACGGAGCCAGCGCAGTTGCCGCTTTTGACATGGAACCAAGTTGTTTGGAA
>JAQBVM010000028.1 GCA_027623095.1 Verrucomicrobiota bacterium | reverse complement strand
CCGATTTTCACCCTCCTAAATCAAACAGAAATCCCTCAAAACTACCCACTCGACTTCCAGAAGACCCCTAATTATTTCCTGAGAAAGTCCTAGATGAAGTACGCTATTATCGCTGATATCCACTCAAATCTGGAGGCGCTGCAAGTTGTACTGGAGGATACGAAATCCGAGAAATGCACGCATTACGCGTGCCTGGGAGATGTGGTTGGATACAACGCGAACCCAAAGGAATGTCTCGATATCATCCGCGAAACACAAATGCCGTGTGTCAAGGGGAACCACGATGAATACTGCTCGATCGACTCGGAACTTGAGGGATTCAATCCGCACGCAGCGGAGGCGGTCAACTGGACGCGGCAACAATTGACTGAAGAGGACCAGCAGTGGCTCCGGGATCTCAAGTATCTGCGCCTGATCGCGAGTTTTTCGATCGTTCACGCCACTCTCGACGGGCCTCAGCGCTGGGGATACGTCTTTGAAAAGCTGGCTGCTGCAGCCAGTTTCACCTACCAGAACACGAACGTCTGCTTCTTCGGACACACACATGTTCCCGTGGCTTTTGTCAGGGACACGGTCGTGCGAGGAGGAACCTATTCAAAATTCCGGGTTGAGGCAGGCCGAAAATACTTTGTAAACGTCGGCAGCGTTGGCCAATCCAGGGATGGAGTGGCAAAAGCGACTTACGTCATTTATGACCTCGACGAAGGAACGATTGAGCTTCGCCGTCTGGACTATGACATCGCCAAGACACAGGCGAAGATTCGGGCCGTTGGCCTTCCCGAAAGGCTTGCAGAACGGCTCGCGCACGGTAGATAAGGCGTCTTTCGACACGAACCGAACCGAGCGAATCGCGCTATTTTTGATGCCTTAATAGGCGAGTCCCGCAAACAAAGAACGTCGGCGAGAAAACGTCCTGAAGTTCGTCTATCGCGAACTTCGTGGCACCCTGGCCAAAGCTGACTCTCCCGAATCATTCTCCGCCTTGAAGATCCTGATCCTAAAACCAAGTTCGCTCGGCGATGTGGTCCAAGCGCTCCCCGTCCTGAGACTATTGAAACTTCACATGCCGCAGGGCGAGTTTTACTGGTGGATTTCCGAAGGTCTGATCCCGCTCCTCGACGATGATCCGGATCTCGCCGGAGTATTCCCGTTTCAGCGAAATCGTTGGATGTCACCCGAGTTTTGGTGGGAATTCATCGCCAGTATTCGGCGCATGAGAAACATGTCCTTCGATTGGGTAATCGATCTCCAGAGTCTGGCGCGGAGCGGAGCCGTCGCCTGGCTTGCTCGCGGCAGATTAAAGATCGGCCTGGATGATTCGCGTGAGGGCGCGCGGGGATTCTATGACATCGCTGTCTCACGTCCATCATACGGGACCCATGCGGTCGAGTGGTATCTCGAAGTGCTGCGCCACTTGCGAATCCCCATTCACTGGGACTTTGACTGGATCCCAGTGCGAGTGGACACGCGCCGGAGCATTGATCAAAAGTGGAATCCCGAACCCGGGTGTTGGATCGTCATCAATCCAGGCGCCCGATGGCAGAACAAGCGCTGGCCCGTTCAATACTTTCGAGAACTCGCCGACAGCCTTATTCGGAAGAATCCTTGGTTAAAAATTGCTATCCTCGGCCAAAGCGAGGACACCGACCTCGGCGCTTACATCGCGCAGGACCACCCAGACCGCTGCCTGAATCTTGCTGGACGCACATCGCTGCCGGAAATGGTGGAATGGATTAGATTGAGCCAAATGATCGTCACGAACGACACCGGTCCAATGCACGTTGGCGCAGCTCTGGGCAAACCGGTGATCGCTATTTTTGGACCGACCGAACCCAAGCGCACGGGTCCATTACACCAATTGGACAAGACCCTGCGCGCCCCGATTCCCTGCGCACCATGCCTAAAATCATTCTGCGCCCACTCTCAGCCGCTCGAATGTTTGAACCGAATAACTCCCGAAAGAGTTTTTAACGCAGTGCAATCACAACTCTCGCGGTCGTAATCCAAGAGCTGAGAATCTTCGAAATCGTTTCACCCGACTCAGGATAATCCGCCGAGTCTCGTATGCGGAATGAATTGCCACTTGCGCCGCTGTTGGGTGAGTTTACACTGATTCAATGAGAATTCTGACGTTGCTTAGCTGCACACTGGCTTGGTCGATTTCGGCAATTAGCCAAGAAGTATCTGTTCAACTGGTCTTCGACCAAAAGTATTTTCTTCCGAACGAAGCGCTCATTGTAAAAGTCCGCGTGACAAATTATTCAGGCCAAACGCTCCGTTTGGGAAATGATCCCGATTGGATCAGCTTTAATATCGAAGGCCGAAACAGCCGGCTCGTTTCGTCTTTGGGGGTCGTTCCCCTCGAGGGAGATTACACATTAGACTCCTCGAACGTGGGAGAGAAGCCGGTCGATCTTGCCCCCTATTTCGATCTGTCGCAGCCGGATCATTACACGATCACAGCGAACATCAAGATTCCGCAATGGAACCGCTCGATTAAGAGTGACTCGGCGGTATTTGATATCGTTTCCGGGACAAAGCTCTGGTCTCAAGATTTCGGAGTTCCCCTGCCACCGGGCGCGGCCAACGGGCTGCCAGAAGTGCGTGAATATTCGCTCCTTCAAACGCTCTACAGGTCGCACCTCATGTTGTACTTCAGAGTTACATCGGTCACAGACTCCAAGGTTCTCAAGGTTTATCCAATTGGACCGATGGTCTCTTTCAGCAAACCCGAACCGCAACTGGATAAATACAGCAACATTCATATCCTTTACCAGACTGGAGCCCGAAGATTCACCTATTCTGTCGTCAACCCGGATGGTCTCCTAATTGCGAGAGAAACTCATGACTACTCGGATACCCGTCCCGTTTTGCAGTCCAATGAGGAGGGGCGGATTAGTGTAAGAGGCGGAGTTCGACGTATCACGACCGACGACCTTCCACCGCCGTCAGGGTCCGCACTCGTGGCGGACGACGGAAACACCAGGGAATAAAAACCTATTCAACCAGATTCTTGGCTGACCGCAACCGCTCCTCCATCAACTTGCGTATCGGAGCCACACGCGCAATCGCATTCTTTTCCGTTTGCCCTCGAAACGATTTCATCACAAACCGAACAGCGGCGATCGGCTCACCATTCCGGTCGCGAAGCGGCATTGTTACAGTTGCACGATTCCTCGCATTCCCAAAATATACCGCAGCCCGGTCGATTACATTCCGTTCGACGTCCCCTCCGGGAGTGTTCAGGAGGCCCCGATCGCTTGCCGCAATCACCTTCAATGGACCGTCGGAACCATTCTCTGTCGCGAAGATCCAAATCTCGATAAATCTCGGATAATCTCGGAGAACATCGTGAATCAGCGTTTGAGGCGGCGTTTCGCGCGGCTTGAAAACGACTCTCGAATCCGCAAAGTACGCCACTGAATCAGATTTCGTCCAAAACCCAATTTTCCCCGATGAAAACGAAATATCCGAAATTGTCGGAATCTTCTGTTCACCGTTAAAGAAGCACTTGATCTGGTTTCCCTGGCACTCAATAGAAAGCGTGTGCCATTCTCCTCGGGAAATCTTGACATCCACGCCTATCGGATCACTCCGCAACCCATTTACTACCTTGAAGAATCGGAACGAGTTTCCGAGTGAGCTTGCCCGAACGTAGTAATAATTGTTCGCGTCGAGCGCTCGAAAAACCAGTCCCGCCATTTGTTCGAACGCGCCGCCGACAATCTTGAACCTGGCAGAAAACTCAAAGTCACCGAATTCCTGATCTTCGTACAATAGAATCGGAAACCGCTCGTCCGTAATATCCTCCGACAGTTGCGCGAGAACCCGCCGTTTCACAGCCGCGGCTTTTGAAGTCAGAGGCGCCAGGATTGGTGTGACTTCAGTTGCGATGATCTCCCAGTCTCCGGGAGTTCCCTTGCCACCGAGGACGCTTCGAAAACCGGACGGGATAACGCCAAGATTCGATTCCTCGAAATTGAATTCTAATTCGGCAGCTCCGACTGCCAATCCGGCAACCACCGTTACCCAAGCGCTTGCAATCACTGCGTACGACCGGCACATGAGTTGATTCCGTTAGTAAATCATTTCGGCGACCGTTCGGCCGGCCGGAATAAACGGAATCACGTGCTCCGTATAAGGAGTGATGACATCCAAGACATATGGCTCCTTCGAATCCAGCATTCGCTTTAGAGCGGCTCGAAGATCCCGCTTAAACATCACACGTTCCGACGGAATGTTAAAGCTATTGGAGATCCCTACAAAATCCGGGTAAATATTCTTCATATTGAGAGGATCGCCGAGATAGGTGTGACCTCGATTCCCCGCATAAAAACGATCTTCCCACTGAACGACCATTCCGAGATGCTGATTATTCAAGACCAGCGCTTTGGCGGGAATATTTTCAATGTGAGCCGTCGCCAATTCCTGGATATTCATCAAGAACGATCCATCGCCATCGATATCAATCACCTGTTTGTCAGGCCTGGCAACCTTGGCGCCGAGAGCCGCCGGATAGCCAAACCCCATTGCTCCGAGCCCCGCGCTGGTTAGAAACTGCCGCGGCTCCTTGTATTGGTAATACTGGCCCGCCCACATTTGATGCTGGCCAACCCCTGTTGTCACAATCGCGTCACCATCGGTCAGCTCGTACAGCATCTGAATCGCCATCTGCGGCAGGATTACTTCCCCCGAGTGTCCATCCATGTGATCGCGCATATGCTGCGAACGAAGCACCTCGTCAGTAACCTGAAATCTCAGCGGCGCCTTCTTTTTCCAAACAGCGATTTGACTGTGCCAAGCGGTGAATTGTTTTCGGATGGGCCGCCGGCTGATCATCTCGTTCAACCGCTGCAGGGCAAACTTCACATCGCTTTCCACCGGCAACTGAACCCGCCTGTTCTTGTTGTGCTCAGAAGCGTCGATATCAATATGCACAATCGTCCCGGTCTCGCAGAATTTGTCCACCTTGCCGGTTACACGATCATCGAACCGGACTCCCAGAGCGAGCAATAGATCCGCCCCGTCGGCGATTTTCTCAGGCGTATCAGAGGGATTGCTTCCACGCTTAAACTCACCGCTCACCGCCCAATTGGCGAAGGCGGTTCCATGCATGCCTAGCCAGCGCAACGAAAGCGTATCCGTTTCTGGAAACGCGCCGCAACCCATGATAGTCGTTGTCACTGGAATTTTTGTGCTTCGCGCGAACTTGCGCAACTCAGCGCTTGCATCGCCGGAAATTATCCCGCCGCCAACGTACAGCACCGGGCGCTCGGACTTCTCAATTAATCCGATAATTTCATTCAAAACCAAATCATCCGCCTGCTTCGGCGCCGGGTATCCGCGAATGCTGATCTCTTTCGGCCAAACAGGCTGGGATGTCTGTTGTTGAATGTTCTTTGGGAAATCGATCACCACCGGTCCAGGGCGTCCGCTTTGCGCAATGTGAAACGCCTCCTTTACGATTCGCGGAAGCTCGTGAATGCTTGTGACCAAATAATTATGCTTGACCACCGGAAGCGTCATTCCAAAAAAGTCAGTCTCCTGAAACCCTCCCTTTCCGATCATGTGTTGAGGCACTTGTCCCGTAACGGCAACCAAGGGAACAGAATCCATATAAGCATCCGCGATCGCCGTAACAAGATTGGTTGCCCCCGGACCGCTTGTGGCCATGCAGACTCCGGCACGACCGGTCGCACGCGCGTAGCCTTCAGCCGCAAAAGCGCCGCCCTGCTCATGGCGCGGAAGAATCGTGCGTATTTTCGCGGATTTTGTCAGGGCTTGGTGCAATTCCATGCTGGCTCCGCCGGGATAGGCGAAAATCGTGTCCACACCTTCCCTCTCTAAACCTTCCACCAAGATCTCGCTTCCGAGGCTTGGACGGCCCAATTCGGGTCGATTCAATTGCGAAGTTCCCTTCCGTTTCGACGTCTCTCTGGTCTTGCTCATACGCTTCCGTCCCGGGCTGGCGAGGGCCGTGTAAACCAAAAAACCCACGACCGTCTTCGGCAGCCGTGGGTACTTGTTAAGGTTATTTTCAAACTCGGCAAGTTTCCACGGCGCCGTCAATCACGACACCCAGCGGTACTACTTTGCCAACAACTAAAGCCATGCCGCGAAATTAACGACCCCTATCCGCAGGGTCAAGCGCGGATTCGCCGTTGAACAACCCTGGTGGCGGATCGAGCGTTACGATACTAAAAAACTTCTTCTTTCGAGTCTTCGCAGGATTCTCGACATTGTGTCCCACTCCCGGAAAGGATACATTTGACGGTGCCCCATGAATATGGACTAGTTTATGCCTGAGAAAAGCATCAGTGAAATCCCCCAAAAAGACCGGGAACTGTTCGAAAAAGGAACCTCCGCGCTACAACGGAAGAACCTCGACTATGCAATCGCGCTTTTTTACCAAGTGCTTCAGAACGAACCCGCTTTCTACAAATGCAGGGTGTCGCTCCGAGCCACCCAAAGGGAAAAAGTTGGATCAGGCACCAGCTTCTTCAAGAAAGTCTTGGGAACAGCAAGCAACTCGCCCTTGATAGCGAAAGCGCAACTGGCGCTTCGAAACAACCCAATTGAGGCGATCGCTGTGGCCGAGCAGATTCTGAACACAGATCCGAACAACGTTTCTGCCCATAAGATTCTGGCTGAGGCCGCCTTGGAATTGGATTTCCCTCAAACCGCCGTGCTTTCCCTAGAAATTGCATTGCGGCAATCTCCGAAGGACAAGGACATCGCGCTAAAATTGGGCAATGCGCTGACCCGAACCGGCCAAGAAGCGAAAGCAGTGTCGATTTTCATCAAGCTCCAGGAGGCCAATCCGAACGATATGGAGATCGCTCAGGCGCTAAAGAATTTTTCAGCCCAGCGAACATTGAGCGAGGGGGGATACAAAAAATTGACCGAAGGAAAGGGATCGTTTCGCGACATATTGAAAAATGAAGACGAGTCCCTCTTGCTGGAGCAAGAAAACCGGCAGGTCAAGACCGTAGAGGTTGCCGACAAATTAGTCGCCGAATACGAGGCGCAGATTCAACGGGAACCGGACAATCTGAAACCCTATCGATTGATCGCGGAGATTTACGCAAACAAAAAGGATTTTGACCAAGCTCTGGAATACTATGGGAAGCTCGAGGCCAGAGAAGGTGGAACCGACCCCTCGCTGGACCAAAGGATCATCGAGATAACCCTGAAGCGGTTCGAATTGGCTCTCTCCGAACTTAATCAAAGCGACCCCGACTGCGCTTCGAAACGAGAACGAATCATTACCGATCGAGACACATATCGACTGACAGAGATCAAGCAGCTCGCGGAAAAATACCCAACCGATCTCCAGATTCGGTTCGACCTTGGAAAACTTTACTTCGAACTTGGGAAGACCACGGAGGCCATCCAAGAGTTTCAAAAAGCGCAAAACAACCCGCACCGGCGGATCGCGGCCATGTGCCACCTAGGTCAGTGCTTCTCCAGGCGAGGCATGGACGATTTGGCCGCCCGCACCTTTCAAAACGCGCTTAAGGAGAAACCCGAGGCGGACGACGAGAAAATGGAACTGACTTACCGGCTTGGATGCGTCCTCGAAAAACTTGGCAAAGCGGAAGACGCCATGGAGCAATTCAAACAGATTTACGAAGTCGATATTGGCTACAGGGATGTTGCTGCCAGGGTGGATAACTATTACTTGAATCCTTCACAGACGTAACGCCGGTTCGTTACCGCGCAAATCTCAGTTCCAAATCAACTTCAACAATCGTACAACCCTATGGGTCACGAATGGAAGCGAGGCGCTGAACTAGTTGCGTCGTCGATTTTCCGGGAACCATCGGAATAATGACGATTCTGCCTCCGCAGTTTTCGACGGCCAAACGTTCCTCGGAATCAAGCGTATCGAGCGTATAATCTCCCCCTTTCACATAGATGTCCGGCCGCGCCAACTTCAAGAATTGAACCGCGCGCGCTTCTGCGAACACGCAGACTCCATTCACTGATTCAAGCGCCGCAAGCACGGCAGCGCGATCCGCTTCGGTATTGATAGGACGAGCCGGGCCCTTGAGGTCGCGAACAGCGGAATCACCGTTGACCCCAACCAGAAGCGCGTCCCCTTGATTGCGCGCCGCTTCCAAATATGTAACATGACCGATATGGAGCAAATCGAAACAGCCGTTCGTAACGACCAATCGTTTTCCCTCGTTTTGAAAGCACCGTCTCCAGTCTGCCAGTTTGGCAAAAGAGACGATTTTGTTGCAAAAGTTCACCGAACGAGTGTATGAATCCAGAACTCATTCCTTGCAATTTCAATCTCACAGCCCCGGTCAGCCCGGTTTCTTCCGCTCGAAGCCGGAATCCAGTCCCTCCACCAGAGTTTCTTGATTTTGAAGGCACAAACAAGAATTCGATACTCGAGTCTCAGGCGCCGGATTGGTCTATTGAGAACGCCCAGATTCCCAGCGAATCCGACAACGCGGGGACTTGTTTTTTCGTTCCTTGTGCATAGACTCCCTTGTGCATAGACTTAATTAATGAATAGAGACGTTGTGCCAATTGCGATTCGCGGAATCCTCCCCGCAAACAGCGGGTGCGCCATCTTTGTTGGCAATGAGGAGAAAGTGTTCGTCATTCAAGTGGAGCACAACATGGGTGCGATCATCGGCATGTTCTTGCGCGACACCCCGAAGGAACGGCCTCTGACGCACGATTTGATTACAAATATTCTCAACGGTTTCAGTGTTACCGTGGAGCGCGTCGTCATCACAGAACTGAAGAGCTCCACCTACTTCGCGCGGTTAATTCTGCAGCAACAGAACGAGCTCGGCCGAAAAATCGTTGAAATCGATGCCCGACCGAGCGATTGCCTCGCGATTGCTTCCGCTCAGAAACGTCCGATTTACGTATCAGCCCCGCTTTTTGAACGCGTCGAGGACATGTCCGAAATCCTCGATCGAATCAATGAAAACGGGGGTGAATCAGCCGAGTGAGCCGGATGCGACCTTCGGCATCTACAGCAACAAAAGTTATCCTCGTTCACGGAGACGACGAGTTTCAAGTTAAACTGCGAGGCCGGCAAATCTTCGAAGAGTGGGGCGCAACAGCGGCGGGCATGGATGACGAGATCATCGACGCGCATGTCACCAACAGCGGCGATGCGCTGAACGCACTCTCAAAAACCCGTGAAGCGCTGAATACGTTTCCGTTCTTTGGAACCGCCAAAGTCATTTGGCTTCAGAATTGCAGTTTTCTTGGCGACGATCGCACCGCGAGCTCTCAGGCAGTTACCGCTTCTCTGTCCGCATTGGCGCAGGAATTGAAACAGCAGAGCTGGGACAACGTCCGCCTATTGATCACCGCGGGAAAAGTTGACAAGCGGAAGACTTTTTACAAGACAATCGAGAAGCTCGGGAAGGTCGAGCAGTTTGCCGGATGGTCCATCGACGACCGCAACTGGGCGGGCGAGGCGGAACGAATGGTCTGTGACCACTTCATTTCCCTCGGGAAAAAGATAGATTCGGAGGGAGCCGCCCGATTGGTGAACTGGGTCGGCCCAAATACGCGAGACCTGAATCAAGAATCCGAAAAGGTGGCCCTTTACTGCGGCGAGCGATCGGAAATCACGTCAGAGGACGTCGATGCAATTGTGACTCGACATAAACACAGCCGCGCGTTTGCATTGGCCGATGCATTGGGAGCGCGCAAACTGCCGCACATGCTTCGCACGCTGGACGAAGAGCTATGGCAAATGAAAGGCAGCAGTCAGAAATCTGAAATTGGACTGCTTTACGGCCTGATAAGCAAGGTCCGAGTCATGCTGTTCCTGAAGGAATTGATGCGGCTTGGAAAACTGAAAACGGGCGAAGATTTTAATCGCTTCAAACTTCAGTTGACCAAACTGCCAGCCGGGCTATTGCCTGACGACAAGCGGTTCAATCCGTTGACCATGAACCCCTATGTCCTGTTCAAGTCAATTCCGCATGCGGCCAACTACACAATCGTCGAACTAATTCGCGCAATGGAATTGCTTCTAGAATGCAATCAGCGGCTTGTTTTCAGCGGACTGGAAGGAGCGATGGTCCTGCAACAAGCGTTGGTGCGAATCGTTTGCGGTGACAACCCGGCGCGCCGCAACGCGGTGATTCCCCCGACCGCATTTGTATGAAGGCATCTCCACGCCTTGCCCGATCTTCCAACGCCAAGGGCAGCGCCTTTAGGAATTCGGACCATACCGCGTCACATTCGTCGCAATCATGAATCAACCCCCGTCCGGTCTTGCTGTCGCCGTCACCGATCGAATCGCTTTGATCAAAGTGACTGGCAGGGCGGCCTTCAACCGAAGCATCAGCTTGAAGACCATCGTCAAAGAGCTCAACGATCGCGGATACGTGGAATTCGTCCTTGATCTGAAAGAGTGCAGCAACATGGACAGCACATTCCTTGGCTCGATGGTTGGAATCGTTTCCTCTTTTTCTCAAAGGCAGCAAACAAACACGAAGGTCTGCGTGCAACTTCTCGACCCAAGCCAGCGAATCCGCGACCTCTTGGAGAATCTCGGGGTAGCTCACTTGTTTCCGATTTGCCAGGGAATGGCCCCGACAGAAAGCACCCTTGAGGCCCCAACCCTTCCATCCGCGATTCCGACGAAGGAAGAGATTTCCAAATCGTGCCTGGAGGCTCATCAGAACCTCATGGCTGTGAATCCTGAAAACATTCCGCGGTTCAAAGATGTCGCGCAGTTTCTCGCGGATGACATCAAGAAGCTTAAGCGCTGACAGCTTTTTTCATCGCCAGATCTCATTTCGTGAATCAATTGAGTGAATTCTCAATCCTTGGCAGAATTAAAGCGCCGTTTGCCTAATCGCACTCGACCGATTGATGTGAAACCTTCCCCTCGGGCGCAGAATCGGCCATAATCACAACCAAATGATAAAACGTCCGGCTAATCATGATCACTTTGGTTTTAAAACGAGATTGGCCGCTCTCTCTATTTCCTAATGCTGAAGGTTAAGGATACCCTTCGCGCTACGGTGCATCTCAGTTTCGATGGCCGGGTTTTTAAAGTGTTCCACGGTCGGGACGCGGTCGCGCGCTTCGAAAATGAAGCGCGTGTTCTCCGCCATCTTGAATCGCGAGGATGCGGTTTTGTGCCGCGCCTTCTGGAGGCCGATCGCGCACGGCTCCGAATCGTTACGTCGAACTGCGGAAAGCGTGTCGAGCACCTGGATGCAGAACGAACTCAGGAGCTGTTTGCCGAGCTTGAGCCTTTTGGAGTGCGCCACGACGATCCCGATATTCGCAACGTAACCTATCGGCAGTCGGACGGTCGATTCTGCGTGATTGATTTTGAATTGGCAACGATCCTTCCAGGCTTCGAACAACCCTCGTCAAAGTGAACCATCAACCTGCGGCTCGAAATCCAACTGTGTTGCGGTGGTCCGGATGGACGGACCGCGGAAAAGTGCGACCCAACAATGAGGACGCGTTCTTGGGCCTCCGATTTGACGCCAAGGAACTGCATCATTTGGGAAAACTGGGGGAAGCCTCAATCGTGGAGATGGACTTCGCATTTGGAGTCAGCGATGGGATGGGAGGCGCGCGGGCCGGAGAGTACGCGAGCCGAATCGCAATCGATAAAATCGCCAAGCTCCTGCCGCGCTCGTTCCAACAATCCGCAGTCGGACTGGAAACAGGATTTGCCGATGTCTTGGAAGAGCTTTTCGATCAGATCCACAAGGCGCTGACCTTCGTCGGAGACAGCTATGAAGAATGTTCCGGAATGGAAACAACACTGAGCCTTTGCTGGTTTACACCGGGTTGGATGTACTTCGGGCACATTGGAGACAGTCGAGTCTATTCGTTGCCACGGGCGGCGGACGGAATCAAACAGCTCAGCCATGACGACACTCACGTCGGCTGGCTATTCATGAACGGAAAACTCAACGAACGCGAGGCCCGGAATCACCCGCGCCGCAAGGTTCTCCAGAAGGCCCTCGGCGGCGGAAACCAATTTGTAAGTCCTCAGGTAGGCGCTGTCTCATATGAGCCGGGAGACACATTTTTACTTTGCACGGATGGTTTGATAGAAGGGCTTTACAACAGCCACTTGACTGAGATTTTGCGGACTGAAACGCCTCACAACGAGGCAAACGGCAGCCCGGCTCGCCGCCTCGTGGAAGCAGCCGTCGAGAAAGACGGCAGCGACAATACAACCGCACTGGTGATTCATGTGGTATAAGCCGGTTGTCTCTTCGATTCCACAACCCACTTAACGTTTCGGTATCTGCGTTCCAGCCGGAACCGTCAAAGAACGCGCTGCGCGCGCCGCTCTGTTCTCGTTTCTCTTACAACCCACCCGTCGAATTAGCGCGCGTGATATCCTTCTTCACCGTGCTCGGCAAGGTCCAGGCCAATCGACTCAACTTCTTCGCTCGCGCGCAGTCCAATCACTTGCTTAATGACGAACAATGCTACAGCGGAAACCACACCGCTCCAGACTACTGTCACAACAACGCTTTTGAATTGAGTGAAGATCTGGCCGCCAACGCTCACGCCATCCGCCAAACCGGAGCCACCGAGCGCCTCACTCGCGCACAGACCGGTTAACAGTGCGCCTACAATCCCACCCACACCGTGAACGCCGAATACATCCAAGCTGTCGTCGTAACCAAACGCGGATTTAATCTTTGTAGCCGCAATATAGCAGAGGAAGCTGGCGGCGGCCCCAATGAGAATCGCTCCCATCGGACCAGCCGTTCCCGAGGCCGGCGTAATCGCAACCAAACCCGCAACCGCGCCAGTCGCTA
Source organism: Verrucomicrobiota bacterium (assembly GCA_027623095.1). GTDB lineage: Bacteria > Verrucomicrobiota > Verrucomicrobiia > Limisphaerales > SIBE01 > JAIPJX01. The sequence continues at coordinate 22,424 of JAQBVM010000028.1, read as the reverse complement.
TACCCACAGCGGTCGGCTTGCCTTTCCCGAACCATTCGATGAACATCCACGTCGAGGCCGCAGTCGCGGTCGCCACCTGAGTGACGAGCATCGCCATTCCGGCAGTGCCATCCGCAGCCAACTCGCTTCCAGCGTTAAAGCCGAACCACCCCACCCAAAGCATCGCGGCGCCAATGAGCGTCAGCGGAACACTATGCGGAGGCATCGGCTCGGAGCCGTGGCCCAAACGTTTGCCAACCATGATGCAAGCAACTAATCCAGCAACGCCCGCGTTGATATGGACAACCGTCCCGCCCGCGAAATCCAGCACGCCCCAATTGCCAAAAAATGAGCCAGCACCGGACCAGGCCATGTGGCAAATGGGAAGATATGAAAACGTGAACCAGATCACCGAAAAGAGGAGCATCGCGCTGAATTTCATGCGCTCTGCGAAGGCTCCGACGATCAGGGCCGGGGTAATAATCGCAAACGTCATCTGGAACATTACGAAGACGACCGTCGGGATCGTCCCGGATATCGACTCAACGGTGACGCCCTTTAGGAACATCGTTCCAAGCCCTCCAAAGAAGGAATTGAAATTCACGGTGTCGGCCGCCATTCCGTCCGTGTTAAAAGCTACGCTATAGCCGTAGATGACCCACAAGACCGTAATTACCCCGGTTATCCCGAAACATTGCATCAGAACGGACAACACGTTCTTGGATCTTACGAGACCGCCGTAGAAAAGCGCCAGGCCCGGAAGCGTCATGAACAATACCAGCGCGGAGGCCGTGATCATCCAGGCCGTGTCGCCGGAATCCAACGCCGGCGCTGCCTCCGCAGCGGCAGCAGGAGCTTCCGGAGCCGGAGTCCCATCAGCCTGAGCGAATGCGCTTTCAATAAAGAACAGCGAACATAAAAGAGAGAAAATAAGAAAATGCTTTTTCATAGAGTTGGTTTGTAAGTTTGGGTTTTGTTTAAAAATGAATCCCTTCGCGAGCTAGACCGCTTGCTCTCCTTTCTCCTCAGTTCGGATGCGAACGGCTTCATCGATTGGAAGGACAAAGATCTTTCCGTCCCCGATCTTGCCTGTCTTCGCGCTCTTGACGATGGCGCTCACTGCCGCTTCGACTTGACTGTCCGGCAACACGAGCTCGATTTTGATTTTCGGGAGAAAATCAACCGTGTATTCGCTTCCCCGGTAAATCTCGGTATGTCCCTTTTGGCGCCCGAACCCTTTCACTTCCGAGACCGTCATTCCTTCGATCCCGATTTCGCCAAGGCTGTCCTTCACTTCCTCTAGCTTGAATGGTTTAATGATGGCTTCTACTTTCTTCATAGTTTCCTAAATGATGTGCTCCACGGCTGATTGAATTCAGCCTTCCGGAGCGTTGCGAAAAAGCCTCAAGCACCAGACATGCCAACCGGGAGCCGAAGCCCGCCAATGCTGTGGATTCGATTCATTTCGTTCATGAATGGAATGACTCATTCACTCGGATGGATTTCTTTGCACATCGGCAATGTAGCTTTTTGACCAGCACTGACGGTTTTGCTCAGATCCCGTCGAGGAACCGCTGCATGACTCCAACTCGATGCCGGTTCTTAACCGAGCGAATTGCCCACAAAGATAAATCCCTATACAAATCCCGGCCCTGAGGTGTCTATTTGGGTGAACAGTGAGTGAAACGATCCAATGTGGTCATGAATGGTGTCGGCGGCTCTATGAAGACCGTGCATCGGAGCTGATTCTCTATGGAAGGGCGCTGGGCCTCAGCCATAGCGAATCTGAGGACGTTTTGCAGGACACTTTTCTGGCAATGATGCGCAAGTCTGGCCCTCCGGAACAACCGGAAAACTACTGCGTTCGGAGCTTTCGCAACCGAGCGCTCAACTACCGGCGGAATCTTTGGAGGCGCCTCCTAAGGGAAATCGAGGCCGTCCAGTGGTTTGAGCGATCAAACAATGAATCCACGCAAGAACGAGCCGCCATGCGCTGCCTGGAGAGGCTGCCGCAACCTCAACGCGAAGTCATCGTTCTCAAGATCTGGCATGGACGCACATTCGAATCAATCGGCGAATTGCTTGGAGTTTCGCCGAATACAGTCGCCGGACGCTACCGGTATGGTCTCGAAAAACTAAGCTCCTGTCTTAAAGAGAGGAATTATGAAGAACTCGAATCACTTGGAAAACCTCTTGCGCTCGTGGACGCCCCGACGTCCTTCGGAGAACGTTAAGAAACGAATCTTCTCCGATCCCAAATGCGCCCCCGCAGATCGAAGGGCATCGTATCCGCATGGCAGCCGTCCGCTCGCCACAGCAATGGCGTGCGCTCTTTTCGCGATGGCAGCCCTGAGCACCCGCACAGGTCGAATCGCCAGTTTCGCTGTGAGCGAAAGTGGAGAACGATTCGAAACCCTTACGAATCAAAGCATTTCGACGTACCTCGCCGCCGGATTCCACAGCCGTCAAAACGGGCTGCGACGCGAGCTTTTTGAGTGGACAAAGGGACAAAGAATCCCTTCAAGTATCGGCTCTTTTTCTGTCATGAAGACAAATAGTCTAATCCATTAGTGAATGAGTGTTGATAAATCAAAACCGGAAATGGATTCGGACAATCCGAAATCGACTCCACCTTCCGCCAATTCTTGGGTGAAGCGGCTGCGGCGCTCGACAGACGACACTGTCTTCGGCGGCTTGTGCGCCGGCCTTGGCAAGCAAACGCCGATCCCATGCGGGGCATGGCGCCTGGCATTTGTCGCGCTGGGGCTCTGTTACGGCCTCGGTGTGCTGCTTTACTTGCTTGGTTATTTTCTTGTGAAGGCGGAGAAGGTGAAAGAACCAGTAACACTCCCGCTCTTTAGGAAGACCGATTGGTGGACGTTCTGGGGAGTCACTTTTTTTGTCTTTCTAGGCTACTATTGGACATTGGCGCCCGATCTCACACTCGAAGATTCGGGAGAACTCGCGGTTGGCTCATTCTACGCCGGAGTGCCGCACCCGCCCGGATATCCCGTCTGGACTCTCTACACATGGCTGTTCACGTTGATTCCATTCTCGAATATCGCATGGAGAGTCGCCCTGTCCTCAGCCGTGGCAGGAGCCTTCGCAAGTGGAATCCTCGCATTGATGGTTTCCCGGGGCAGCAGCCTGATTCTTGAAGGCATCAGTGAACTGAAGCGAATCGACATTCGATTGGAGAATGCGCTGTGCGTGATCTCAGGTTTCATTTCCGGAACGCTCCTTGGATTCAACGGTTTCATGTGGAGCCAGTCCGTCATCGTCGAGGTTTACACCCTGAGCGTTCTATCGTTCATGGGGGTGCTCTGTTATCTGTTCCGCTGGATGTACTCCCCGCAGCAGCTTCGACATCTTTATTGGGCGTTTTTTTGGTTTGGAGTCTGTTTCACAAATCACCAGACGCTAATCGTGGCGGCGATGGGAATCGAGGTCGCGGTGCTCGTTGTGAATCCAAAACTCGGGCGCGACATGTTCATCGGGAACAGCGTCGTTTACCTGCTGGGCCTGGTCCTCAAAGCCAAGGGCATTCTGACAGCCTTCGATACGAACATTCCGCTTTTCCTCATCTATAATGCCGTGGGCGTCGGTTCCATCATCACAAGCGTGATGGTGACCCTGCGGCTCGGACAACCTTTGAGCAATTGGAAACCGATTCTTCACTTGTTCCTCCTCTGGTTGCTGGGCAGTTCGTTCTACTTCTATATGCCCCTCGCTTCCATGACCAATCCGCCGTTGAACTGGGGTTACCCGCGCACGGAAGAAGGGTTTGTTCATGCCCTTACTCGCGGCCAATATGAACAGACAAATCCCACCGACAGTGTCGGGAAATTCATGGATCAAGTCGGAATGTACGCCGAAGGCGCGATCGACGAAATGGGGCTCGTAAATCTTGTGATTGGAATCCTGCCCTTTGTCTTCTTTCAGCAGCTTCAAAAGCGCGAGCGCGCCTGGATGATCGGCTTGACCGCGATCTACCTTTGCTTGGCTTTTCTTTTGATGATTCTTCTGAATCCAAACACAGACCTCCAAAGCCAGAATCAAGCTCGGGTCTTTTTCACCGCGTCTCACATCATGCTGGCGATGACAATCGGATATGGCTTCACGCTATTGGGCGGACTGCTCGCCACGCGGTATTCCGAGCATCGTTCGATGGCGCTATGGGGCGGAGCGGTCGCCTCCGGAATTGAACTCTTCTATGTGCTCAGGACATTCGAAAACAGCCAGTTCCTCATTCTTCGGTCCGCCGCCGTGGTGGCATTGCTGGCAGCGATGTCGTTTACCTTTGTCGTTCTCTTCGGACGCCAGCGCGCGCAGCTTGCCGCCATCCTGGCGCTCTTTGCCATTGTGCCGGTCCGATCCATTCTGTCCAATTGGTCGGACGCCGAACAGCGTGGACATCTGTTCGGGTATTGGTTCGGGCACGACATGTTCACGCCGCCGCTGGACATTTATCCGGAGATGGCGCGCAACACGGTGCTTTTTGGGGGTACAGACCCGGGACGGTTTAACCCCACTTACATGATCTTTTGCGAGAGTTTTATTCCCGCGCGGTGCAAGCCGAATGATCCTGACTTCGACCGGCGCGACGTCTATCTGATCACTCAGAACGCGCTCGCGGACAAAACCTACCTCGATTATATTCGCGCCCACTACAACCGCAGCGCGCAGACCGATCCATACTTTTTCTCCGAGCTGTTCCTATCGGACCCGGTCCCCGGAGTGCGACGCAGGACGAATCTGCTGGCGCGCGCGATGCTGCCTCTCGATCGCTATTTCACCGCTCTGGGAGAACGAAAGGAGAAACGCCGGAGAGAACAGGGAGTGTACCCGCCCAAGGAGATACTGACGCCCTCGGCGGAAGATTCCGAACAGGCATTCACTGACTATATCTCCGACGCCGCGCGCCGGCTGCAGCACGACGCTCAGTTTCCTAATGAACTCAAGCAAGTCAAACCAGGGGAAGGCGTGACGTTTACCAAGGACGGACGGGTCCAAGTGAGCGGCCAGGTGGCGGTGATGGCGATCAACGCAATCTTGGCAAAAGTGATCTTCGACAAGAATCCCGACCACGAATTCTATGTGGAGGAGAGTTTTCCTCTCGAATGGATGTATCCGCATCTGACTCCGTCCGGGATAATCATGAAGATCAACCGCGAGACGGTGCCAGTGATCACCGAGGAAATGATGCGGAAGGATCATGAGTTCTGGAGCCGCTATTCGGAACGTTTTATTGGAAACTGGATCACGTATGACACATCCGTGAAGGAAATCTGCGATTTCGCCGAGCGCACCTACGTGCGCCGCGATTTTACAGGGTTCCAGGGCGACCGCGCATTCGTGCGCGACTCGGTCGCTCAAAAATCGTTCTCAAAACTCCGGAGCGCGATCGGGTGGATTTACGGATGGCGCCTCAGCCCCGAGTGCCCGCCTGAATATCGCCCCGCCCCCGGTTCGCCCGAAGAACAAAGGTTGATGAAAGAGGCGGATTTCGCGCTGCGCCAATCATACGCGCTCTGTCCGTACAGCCCTGAAGCGCTGCATAAATATGTCACCCTCTTGCTGAGCTCCAACCGGATCGCCGACGCGCTTCTGGTTGCGGAAACTAGTCTGAAATTCGATCCCACGAATCCTGTGTTCCTCACCTACGCCGATCAACTGAGGCGGATGAACGGAACCCAGGCACAGATCTCTCAAGCTCAAGGCGAGTTCGCGCAACTCGATTCGAAGTTCCGCGCGAATCCGACAAACCTTGAGTTGGGACTTCAGCTCGCCGACGCGTACATCCGATTACAGCGACCGGAGGCCGCGATTCCACTGCTGAACGAAATTAGCTCTAGCCCGAACGCCGACATAGCGACGCTTCTGTCCGTGGCCCAATCGTTCGCCCAAATCGGACGCCGGGCGGAAGTCGATGCGGCGATCGAAAAGCTTGGAAAACTTTTGCTCCCCATGAGCGAGCGTTACCGCACGAACACAAACGATGTCGCCGCCGCATTTCAGTTGATATCGGCCTACATGGTCACCCAACAAACAAATCTGGCAGTCGAACTTGTGGACGAATTGGTGAGCCGAACAAACGCCAACGCGAGCACCTTTCTTTCCGCCGCAACGGTTTATCACGAATTACATCATACGGAGAAACTCGAGCAGACTCTTCTCAAACTTGTCGTATTGATACCCACCAATCCGGAAGCGTGGTACGATCTTGCCGGCGTCCAAGTGGCATTGGAAAAGACAAGCGACGCGATATCGTCCCTTCGAAAAGCGCTTCTCTTGAGTGGTCAAAGGATGGCTGCGCAAACAACCGCCAAGGATTTGCGCGTCGAGGCAGCCTCCGATCGTCGGTTCAATGCGATTCGCGAGACGGAAGAGTTCAAGAAATTGCTGAAACTCTAGACAACTCAGTTTTGGCGCGCGGCCTCCCAAGCGTGCGCCGAGTTGAAAATCGTCCCTGTCGTTCTCGTCACCCACCTTTGCAGGTGAAGCGTTCGAATCGAATTCCGGATCGCGCCATCGAATCCAAGTTCGGAGTGCGAACGATCGTGTTTCCATTGAATCCAACGTCACCCCAACCCATGTCATCCGCCATTGCGAGAATGATATTTGGCCGTTCACTCACTGCGGCGATCCCGGTGAAGGCGAAACCTAGCAACAACCCAATCAACCAGGGGAAACGCCCAACGTTCAACCTCCAACGTTCAACTTGCAACGCCCCGCTTCGTGGAACACTCAAAGTGCGATGCTGAGAGTTGAGGTTCGGGCATGTGACGTCCCTCGTCTCAATCGGAAACCAACGGCTGCGTAATCTTCCCATGAATCCGCCGCCCAAAAAGGACACGGCTTCGGATGAAAACATCGATTCAACAGCGTTCCTCGTTTTGTGCGGGAGGGTGAGACTCCTGTCGAACCCCATCTTGGCGGAATTCCAGGGTTCGGCGGGAGCCTCACCCTCCCATTTTCGGAGTAACTGAATATTGCTGCGGGTCACAGACCCGCGCTCCGGAGCGCGCCTCTGTGAGGCGCAGGAGTTAAGGGTTTCCGAGCGCGGAAATTCTCGGGAAGTTCTCTCCCAGACTCCCTCACAATTTTGAGAAATAATCATACGGCATCCTTCTGCTGCGATTCGATTCCCACTTTAATGAGCTTTAGAATCTGATCGACGTCGAAAATGCATCCGCCCCACGTCCCCCCTCCGGCCTGCTGAAGCGCCGCCCAAAGCCTTGTGTCGTCCGGCAACGCGGGGTTGGGCGCCAAGCGTGAGTGGCAGTTGCGTTCCCGCAAAATTCCGGCCCCCGCTTCCGCGTCAAACCGTTTGTCCCCCTCGCCAACGAAATCGATCGTTCCTTCCAATCGGTTGCAATCGATCATAATGCGAATCCAATCATCATCACGCACCTTGCCGATCGGACCTCCCGCGAGGGCTTCCGGACCGGCATGCCCGATGCAGGCGCCAGTGGAAACTCCCGAGAATCGGGCATCGGTAACCAACGCAACGTGTTTTCCAAAAGGCAAATGTTTCAGGGCGGACGTCAGTTGGTACGTCTCTTCCATTCCCGTCCCAATGGGACCGCAACCAATTAACAGCAGGATGTCGCCCGCTCGAATGCGGCCCTTTTTGATCGCGTCCATTGCCTCCTTTTCGTTGACGAACACACGGGCGGGACCTTCCTTGCGATACACACCATCCGCATCGACAACGCTACGATCGATTGAAGTGCTCTTAATAACCGCGCCTTCCGGAGCAAGATTTCCTCTTGGAAAAGTCATCGTGCTCGTGAGGCCTCGATCACGCGCCGCATCCGGAGACATAATGACGTCATCCGGCGAAACACCATCCTGCCGCACAAGTATCTCGCGGAAACGCCGCCTACGTTCCGATGTTTCCCAGTCGTCCAACACGCCGCCAAGACATTGGCCGTTAGCTGTCAGAACGGTGGTATCCAACACTCCGAGCCTTCGCAAATGAAGCATCACTTCGGGAACACCCCCCGCCAGGAAGACACGCACGGTCGGATGATGAGTGGGACCATTCGGAAGAACATCGACGATTCGCGGCACCCGCCTGTTGATATCGATCCAATCTTCCACGGTGGGACGCGGAAGTCCCGCGGCATGCGCAATCGCCGGAATGTGCAGCAGTAAATTTGTGGAGCCGCCAAACGCCGCATGCACAGCCATCGCGTTCCGAATGCTTGCTTCGCTAAGAATATCGCGGGACCGCAATCCTTTGGATTCGTTCTCGACCAAAACGCGCGCCGACCGCACCGCCATATCTGTCCAAACTGGCTGCCCCGAAGGGGCAAGGGCCGAATGCGGCAGCGACATTCCCAAAGCTTCGCCAACGACTTGAGATGTGGCCGCCGTGCCCAAGAACTGGCATCCTCCGCCCGCTGTCGCGCAGGCGCGGCATCCCATTTCCGCCGCCTCTTTGAGCGAGATGAGACCGTGCGCGAATCGAGCGCCGATCGTTTGAACCGCGCCGGCATCCTCTCCGGATGTCGGTGGCAGAGTGACTCCGCCGGGCACCAGTACAGATGGCAAATCGCGCATTCCAGCCAGCGCCATCATCATCGCGGGAAGACCTTTGTCGCACGTGGCGATTCCCATCACTCCGGCGCGCGTCGGCAAAGAACGAATCAACCGGCGAAAAATCTGAGCGGCATCGTTGCGATACGGAAGACTGTCAAACATGCCGGACGTCCCCTGCGTCCGGCCATCACACGGATCAGAACAGTATGCGGCGAAAGGAATTGATTTAAGCGCTCGAAACTCGCGGGCGGCTGCTTGAACCAGGAGGCCCACCTCCCAGTGTCCCGTGTGATAACCGAGCGCGATCGGCGTGCCATCGGCCGCGCGAACCCCGCCTTGCGTGCTGAGAATCAGAAACTGTTTTCGCCCAAGTTCAGACGGTGTCCACCCCATCCCTGCGTTTTGACTCAGGCCAAAAATATCACCACTCGGCCGGTTCAGAAGCATCTCCTCCGTGAGCGGCAATTGCCCCTGAGAACCCGGCGCCGTTGTTTGGATCTCGAAAATGGTTTCGTCGAGTGGCGGTAGAATCTCGTGTTGGCTCATGCGCGAGATTCAAGCATCCAAGAGCCTCGAGACAAAGGAGAATTCTTTGAGAAGGCCGGAAACAGCCCGGACACCATCGTTCTGAATAGGGACACCCCTGAACCCCTTCTTCCTCGTCGGATTGCGGAGCGGACCGCGACTTGTCCCAAGTCGCAGCGATAACGATCCGCTCTATGTACTACCGCAATTCAGATGCGAATGGCGGATCGCAAGTGCTGCGGGCTGGGACAGCCCGCGGTCCACCTCAGCACTCCTCGTCCTACAACAGTTGGACGTCCAGAGATTACCGTCGTGGTCAATTCAAACGAGTGCGGCCCCCCGTACTTTCCTGGAATGCCCTACCTGCACAACGGGTTTGCCGAGAACGTCCATCCTGGGTCTAATTCCGAGGCCGGGCGCAACTGACGCGGCCATCCTTCCCTGGTCTCGGTGTGGTGCTCCTTCGGCGGTGCTCACCGTGACATAGCTGTTGAAGTCTGTGCTGGAGAAGAGAAACTCCGGCGGCGTGCTGTGCGCCAGATGCGCAATAGCCGCTGTCGTAATATCCCCTCCCCAACTATCTTCGATCGTCATTGCGAGCCCCATTGAAACGCATAGATCGCGAGCCTGTCTGGCTTTCGTGAGGCCGCCGAATTTGCTGATTTTGATATTCACGATGTCCGCGGCAAGATCCGCCTTTGCCCGAAGCAACGCCTCGATGCCGTCGATCGATTCATCCAGCACAAACGGATGGCTTGTTCGATTGCGAATCGCCAAGCATTCGCTATAGGCCAGGCAAGGCTGTTCGATATAGACATCGACTTGCTGAACCGCTCGAACCACTCGGACCGCTTCATGCATCAGCCAGCCCGTATTCGCGTCAGCAACCAGTTTGTCACCAGGACGCAGTTTTTCGGATACCGCTCGTATCCGCTCGATATCAGTGTCTGGATTACCCCCCACCTTCAATTGAAACCTCCTGTAACCCTCTTCACGGTACGCTGCAACCCGCGCAGCCATCGCCTCGGGCAACTCCTGCGAGATAGCGCGGTAGAGCACAAAATCGTCCTCATAACGGCCTCCAAGAAGGAAACAAACCGGTTGACCGGTGACTTTCCCGAGAATGTCCCAGCAGGCCATGTCGATTCCCGACTTGACATACGGATGCCCCTTGAGAGCCGCGTCCATCTTTCGATTCAGCCGTTCCAATTGAATCGGACTCTCTCCGATCAAATGCGGCGCGAGTTCTGCAATTCCCGCGCGACAACCCTTCGCGTATGCGGGAAGGTAGAAGGGGCCTAACGGGCAGACTTCCCCAAAACCCGTGACCCCGTTGTCGGTATCCACCTGAACAATCGTGCTATCAAAAATGTCCACGGACTTTCCGCCCGACCATTTATAGCTGCCCTCAAGCAAAGGGAGATCAACTTGATAAGCTGAAATCTGTTGGATTTTCATCAGTAATTATTAGTCATGCTAGCGCTACAAATAGGTGGCCGGTGCCTCCGTTCTTGTGACGGTGGGGCGACACTCTGTGGACCTCTGCTATGATCTTCTTAAATTCTTTTATACTTTTCCGATGTTGCACGGGTTCTCGCCCAAAAGCCGTCTCTTGAGAATGAGCGCATACCGTTTGTCGCCGCCATCCCGTAATTCGCCCAAACCCAAGATTTCCTGATTTGTATCAATCCGAATGATTGGCACTCGCATCGGAGCACGTCCGAGTTCGGCGATTCGGAGATTGGTAATCTTCAAGTCCGACGGGATCGATTTACAGTTCACGTTCCGGGCGGCATAAGCCACTTCACCTTCGATTCGGGAAAACAGGAAACCCAAGGGTAATCCACCCGTTCCGTCCGCGCTTAAGATGGAGCGGCGGCCAATTTTTTGCGACGCTGTGTCGCGGAGAGTCGTTGTTTTCATTGGAGATACTCTTTGCTTATGACTAAGGCTCAACCTTAGTCACCAACAGTATTCGTTCAAACAGATTCTCCCGGTTTCTTGGAACCAACGATGCCTATGCTGATAGCTGATATTTCGCAGATGCTGCGGATCACAGACCCGCTCTCCGGAGCGCTCTTCTGCGAGGCGCAGCACGTCCAATCAATGCGAATGCCAATAAACAGGAGGGGGATGGAGCAAGCTCTAAAATCCGATTTCTTGAGAGTTGAAGTCGAGCGGAAATTCCGGAATTATTCGATCCGAATCCAAATCGAATCCCCCAATCCTATGAATCCAAGATTCTGCATCGTCGCTCTAATCACAACAATCGCGATATCGGCGTTTTCCTCGCGTGGACTCACATTACCCAAGGACGAGCTCATTGCGTTAACGGCGAAATGGGAAGGCGAACGTTATCCGGACGGGCGCCCCAAAGTTCCGGACGATATTTTGGAACGAATGAAGAACGTGTCGCTTGAGGAAGCGTGGGGAGTCCTGGGAGGCGCTGGCTTCCGGAATCAATTCGAAGGCGACTGGAAGATTATTCATCCAAACCGTCCAGTGGTCGGACGCGCGCTCACGGCGGTGTACCTTCCCAGCCGCCCGGACCTCGCGGACCGAATCAATGCCGTGGGAAAAGCCGAAGGGCGAATTGGTGGATCCAATTCGTGGCCGATCGACATGCTCGAAAAGGGTGACGTGTATGTCGCCGACAGCTACGGAAAAATCACGGACGGCACGCTGATCGGAGATAACCTTGGAAACGCCATCTACGCAAAATCCGGAAATGGCGTGGTATTTGATGGAAGTGTGCGCGACCTGGAGGGCCTCGAAAAAATCGAAGGATTCAACGCCTTCGTGCGCGGATGGGATCCATCTGCTATTAAAGATATGATTTTGGGAGGCATTAATGTTCCGGTTCGAATCGGACATGTTACCGTTCTGCCGGGTGACGTCGTCCTGGCCAAACGCGAGGGCGTCATCTTCATTCCCGCTTATCTGGCCGAGACTGTTGTGGTTCGATCGGAGGTCATTTCACTGAAGGACGAGTTTGGGCATGTGCGGCTTCGCGAAGGAAAATACACGCCGGGCCAAATCGACCGCCGTTGGACCCAAGACATCAAAGACGATTTTCTCAAGTGGATCGACGCCCATCCTGACAAACTCAAGATGCCGAAGGCTGAACTCGAGAGTCGTCTGTAACAGGTACGAGGATCAAGTCCTCACATACCGAGGCGATTCTCCAATTCATCCAGAGTGAAGCGCTCTCCTTGAACCCGTCATCCAAACCCTGCAACCTCTCAGGACGGGAACTGAAATCGCCACCTGAAACAAAGCTCCCCTCCTCGGAGGGGCCGAGGGTGGGTTCATGGACACAATCTTGTCGGCTCACTCAAACTTCAACACGGTTTTTCGTTCCGCCACCGGCCACCATCCGGTGATTCGAGCGGCCAAGCGTGCCACGAGATCAGGATGCTCACGCGCAAGGTTTCGGGTCTCGCCCGGATCGGCGATCAAATCAAAAAGCTGGGGCCGCTTCTCATCTCGAGGATGCGTGGAAGCGTAACGATTGACCTCGCCATCGTATGTGAGCAGCAGTTTCCATCGACCTTCGATACACCAGCGATAGAGAAGCGAGACCTCCGGTTTGGTGATGTCGGCAATATCGTGCGCGAAGCTTTCGCCGAAGATTGCTTCGCGATCAATGCCCTCGCCCGTCAAAAGATTCCCGTACAGATTCAATCCAGGAAGGCCTTCCGGAATTCTCGCTCCGGCAGCCGCAAGAATCGTTGGAACCAGATCAATGCTGCTGGCGAGTTCGGAACGCTTCGCCGGTTTCAACCGCCCCGGCCACGAAAACAAGATCGGCGTTCGGATTCCTCCTTCGTATGGGGTCTGCTTCGAACGGGGCGCGTACCCGTTCCCTTGCGGATCCTGAATCCATCCATTGTCCGTGACATAGACAATCAGCGTTTTGTCCCGAACACCCTTTGCCTCCAAGAAGCCAATCAGTTGACCACACGTTTCATCGAACCATTCGCACATCGCGAAATACTTGGAGATCGAATTAGGCCGTCCTTCGGTCTGGTATTTGTGAAGCAATCGTCCGGGCGGGTTGTGCGGAGAATGCGGAAGAAATGGCGCATACCACAAGAAGAACGGTTTCTCCTTCGCGATAGCCATCTCGACGAACTCCTCAGCCGGCTTCATTCCCTCACGGCCAATGGCTAAACCATCATCCCCGTGCCGTCCGCCTCTCTCCGGAAAACCCCGCGTCATTCCGTGCGTGAATCCCCCCTGCCTGAAGCTTCCCTCCCACCATTTCCCGCTTTGATGAGTCAAATACCCGCGCTCCGCCAATAATTCGGGCAATGTTTCAAACCGGTCGATATAAGAAATCAGTTTGGCCCGCCGCTCGCGGTACAATTCCGAGTTCGGATCCGCGTATTTCGGTGACGGATCATTACCGGTCACTCCGTGCCGATGCGCGTAGTGTCCGGTCGCCAAAGTCATCAGAGAGGGACGGCACAGCGCTGTCGGCACATACCCGCGATCAAACCAAACGCTCTCACTCGAAAGCTTGTCCAGATGAGGAGTCTTTATATTTGGATGCCCCATAAACCCGTAATCCGTCCACGCCTGATCATCCGAGATGATGAGAACGATGTTCGGTGTTTCGGGCTTTTCCGCAGCCACCACTGAACCGACGCAAAAAGCGGAGAGAAACCAAATCGAGACAAAAACGAGAACAGTCTGAAAAAGTATCCGGTTCGCGCACGAAAAGCTTTCGTGACCAGTCCCGATCCTCTTTCCGCCTGAACTGGGACCCTGAACTGACCCAGACCGAGCCAGTGTCTTGGAGCGAAGCAGTCCGCTCTGCTCCTCACATGCGTTTGGCGTCATCCAACGACAATCCCTATGGGATACGCTGTTCGCACTGCGATTCGCAAGCACCTGTAAGAAGCAGAGTCCTCCGCCGCTTTCGCGGCTGCAGACAAAACTGGTATGCCGAAAAACGCCAAAAGACCGCAGCAGTGCAAAACCTGGCAGTTCATTGAGCCTTCGAAACGTATCCGGCCCATCGGACTGATGTGTTTTGTAATTCGAACCGAAGAATCCACCGTCTGTTCTCATCGGGATCTTTTTACCCCCTTCGCGACAACTGTCACGATTCAAATCTTGAAACGCGATCGCCCATTTTTCCTTGTCGGAAATCTTAAGAGAAGGATCCCGACGATCGCTGGCAAAGCGCTCGCGACGTTGTGGCGGAATTGCAGTGGATCGCGGGGGCGGGTTCCCAGGCGGGCGTGGCCGCGCCGGTGGCCTCGCGGCGGAAGCGAAGAGACGCCACGGCCTGGACGGTGGCCGCACTGCTGGGGATCGCTGTGCTGACGGTGACTTTCCTCTGGCTGCGCAAGCCAGCGCGTCCGGTCGAGACGATCCAATTAACCATCCCATCCATTACGCCACAGTATCGATTTACGGAGAGAACTTTCGTGGCGAAGGTTTCTCCGGATGGAAAACAAATCGCCTTCATCGCTACACCGGCGGGCCAGGAAGACTCGAAGGGGATGCTCTGGGTTCGCCCGCTCCACGCCTCAACGGCGAACGCCCTCGAAGGCACGCAAGGAGCAAGGACTCCCTTTTGGTCTCCGGACAGCCGACGGATCGCGTTCTTTGCCAATGACGAATTGAGAATCGTCGGCATCGATGGCGGCGCTGTAGAGACGCTGGCGCGACCGGGGTCCGCGGCGGGAGGCGGCGCGTGGAGTCCGGCGGGATGGATTGTCTTCCACGTCGGGCAAGAGGGGCTGAAGAAGGTTTCGGCGTCCGGTGGAGAGGTTGTGACGATTTCGAAGCCCGACCCGAGCCACGAGGAAGGGGCGCACGGGTTCGAGCATATTCTCCCGAACGGAAAGCAGTTTCTCTTTCTCGCCAGTGTCGTGCCCAGGGATTCTCGGCCACTGCACCGGCTTTACGCGGGTTCGATCGACTCCGGTGCGACCACTTTCATCACGGAATTGAGTTCCAAGGCGGAGTACCTGGAGCCCGGCTGTCTGATCTATGCACGCGAGGGGAGCTTGATGGCGCAGCGGTTTGATCTCAACACGCTGCGATTGTCGGGGGAGCCCATGCTCGTGGCGGGCTCGGTGTTTCATTTCCGGCCCACGGGTCTATCACGATTCTCGGTCTCACGCAGCGGAATCATCTCTTACGAACCTGCCACGGAACCTCATCGACTGGTCAAGGTGGACGGAAACGCACGGTTGCTTGAAGAGTTGATGAGGGGGAAATCGTTCTATCAGATTCGGATTTCTCCCCTGCGGGACCAAGTGGCGGTTTCGGTGGTCGATCCGAGAAACGGCACGTCGGATCTCTGGTTGTACGGGCTGAACCGCCCGACCAGGATTCGATTCACATCGGCCCCCGGGTATGAAGACATCCCGGTCTGGGCGCCGGATGGAGCTTCGATCTATTTCACTGCCGATCGCAAGGGATGGCCGGATATTTTCCGCAAAGAGGTCGATGACGCAAGCGTGGAGGGCGAAGTGGTCGTCACGGATGGGTCGCAGTTTCCAACCGATATTTCTCCCGACGGGCGATTTCTCCTCTATCACAACTTGGTAAGAGGGAGCGAGTCCACCTCAGATCTCTTCGTCCTGCCGCTGGAGAAGAATGCTCAGCCTTACCCGTTTGCCCAGACGCCATTCGAGGAGCCTCGCGGCAGGTTCTCGGGCGACGGCAAATGGGTGGCGTATCAATCCAACGAGTCGGGACGATATGAAGTGTACCTCTTGCCTTTTCCGGGGCCGGGACTGAAGATTCAGGTCTCGACTGAGGGAGGGGATCTGCCGCGCGGGTCCATGGACGACAAACGGCTCTACTTCCGAAACGGCAGAAAACTAATGGCGGTCGAATTCACTTCGCCCATTGGGGTTGGCACTCCCCAGCCGAGCCTGGTGTTTGAGTCGTGGTTGGAATTTCCGCAATACGAGGTCCTGGGAGACGGCCAAGGATTCCTGATGGTGTTGACGGACGAGGCCTTGGCGGCGCCGCCCGCGCATTTGATTCTCAACTGGCGTGCGGGGCGGCGCTGAAACGAGATTGAGTTTGAGTTTTTTAAACTGCCAGTTTAGAAACCTCAACGATGCATTACCTCCCTCGAACACTGGAAACCTCCGTTTTATTGGCGGCAAAAAGTTTTCCGGCCATCGTGCTGACCGGTCCGCGCCGGGCTGGAAAGACATTTTTGCTCCGGCATTTGGTCCCGAAGGCGGATTATTACCTGTTCGAAGATCCGGATGTAGTGGCTCGATTCCGCAATGATCCACAGGGTTTTCTCGATGGCGTGCGGCTGCCAGCCATTTTCGATGAAATCCAACATGTCCCGGAGGTATTCAACTTCGTCCGCGCCCGCATCGACCGCCAGCCGCGGCGCGCGGGGCAATGGTTTCTGACGGGCTCCCAAGAAGCGGGCTTGATGCGGAA
The DNA here is from genome assembly GCA_027623095.1 of Verrucomicrobiota bacterium. GTDB lineage: Bacteria > Verrucomicrobiota > Verrucomicrobiia > Limisphaerales > SIBE01 > JAIPJX01. The sequence continues at coordinate 5,942 of JAQBVM010000028.1, read as the reverse complement.
CGTGACCGAGTCCATGGCTGGTCGCGCGGCGGTGTTGCAACTGTTCCCGATGTCGGTGCGGGAAACACCGAAGGTGAGCCTGCTACGGGGGGGATTTCCCGAGGTGCTGGCCCGGCCCAAAGCGGCGTCGCTGTGGTTTAGTTCCTATTTGCAGACCTATTTGGAGCGCGACGTGCGATCCGTCAGCGCGGTGCAGGAACCCGCTGCGTTTCGGCGGTTTCTTGGGCTCGTCGCGAGCCGGCACGGGCAAGTCCTGAACAAGTCCGATCTGGCCGCTCCGCTCGGAATGAGTGTGCCGGGGATTGGCCGCTGGCTGGATATTTTGGAAGTCACGGGGCAGATCCTTATGGTCCCGCCTTGGTTCGAGAATCTCGGCAAACGTCTCATCAAATCGCCCAAGCTGTACGTTGCCGATTCCGGATTGGCCTGCCATTTGTTGGGAATTGAAACGAAGACCGAATTGGAGAAATCGCCGTTCTTGGGCGCGCTCTTCGAGGGGTTCATTGCGGCGGAAATCGTGAAAGGACAGTTGCACGCGGCTCAGCGGCGAGAACTTTACTATTTTCGGGATCAACAGGGTTTGGAAGTGGATTTCGTCATGCCACGAAAAGGCGGCGGAGCACTGTTCGTCGAAGCCAAAGCCGCGCGCACGGTGACGCCGCACGATGCGGCGCCGATGCAACGGCTGGCGGAAGCCTGGAGCAAACGCCGCGGGGTTCGCGGGCGAATCGAGCGGTTCGTGGTGCACCGCCCATCTCGCGGTGCCAGCGTCGAATCACGGGCGATTGCGCCGGGCGTCCAAGCGTGGGCTTGGCGGGAATTCGCCTCGAAAAAACTCTTCTGAGTTCGGAGTGCGGCCAACCGTTTTGGGTTAGGGGCGCGGACAGCTTGTCCGCGAGTTGCGAAAGCAGCTTATGAAATTCCATTCCGTCGCGATGCTAGCCTTCTCCCGACAACGACCGGATGCAACGTTGACTTCCGCCAACGCCCCTTTTTCTTGTCCACTCTTTCAAACCCGGTCATTCTCCACTCGCACTGCGGCAACACGAATCCACCCGAGTTGTCTGGATTCCGCTGTATCTCCGTGTGATCCGCCGGCAAGCAACCGATCAATTATGGCGCTGACGGCGAAAACCAAACTCGGCCCCTACGAGATCCTTTCCCAGATCGGTGTCGGCGGCATGGGCGAAGTTTATCGGGCACGGGACACGCGCTTAGACCAGACGGTCGCCATCAAGATCTTGCCGGCAGAACTCTCGCGGAATGCCGCGATGAAGCAGCGCTTCGAGCGGGAAGCCAAAACCATCTCCAGCCTCTCCCATCCCCACATTTGCACGCTCCACGATATCGGAGAGCACGAGGGAACGAGTTATTTGGTGATGGAGTATTAGGAAGGGCAAACCTTGTCCCAGCGCCTGGCTAAAGGCGCCTTGCCCCTGGAGGAAGCGCTCGGGTGTACGATTCAGATTTGCGAGGCGTTGGACAAGGCGCATCGGAGCGGGATTGTGCATCGGGATCTAAAGCCCGGGAACATCATGCTGACGAAGGCCGGAGTGAAGCTGCTGGATTTTGGATTGGCCAAGCTGATGGGACCCTCACCTGGCCTTCGGCCGCCCTCTCCCCATCCGATGGGGAGAGGGCGGGGAGAGGGGAAAGCTTCGGAAGCAACACTCAAAGACGAAATCACCAAGGAAGGCACCATCCTGGGCACGCTTTCGTATATGGCACCGGAACAATTGGAGGGCAAGGAAGCCGATGCACGCACGGACCTTTTTGCCTTTTGGCGTGGTCTTGTATGAAATCCTCGCGGGCCGGAAGGCGTTCACAGGCCAGAGCCAGGCAAGCCTAATGGCAGCTATCCTCGAACGGGAGCCGGAACCGATCTCGAAACTCCAACCGCTCACGCCTCCCGCATTGGAGCGCGTCGTTCGCGTTTGTCTGGCTAAAGATCCCGACTCCCGCTGGCAAACCGCGCATGACCTGAAGCTGCAGCTCCGGTGGATTTTGGAAGGCGGATCGGAAGCGGGATTGCCGGCGCCCGTCCTGGCGCGACGGAACAATCGCGAGCGGATCGCGTGGGCTGCCGCAGCGGTCGCAATCCTGGGATGTGTTGCGTTCGGAGTCGTCGCGTTCCTGAAAAGCAAACCGGCGGCTTCTGCCGGGACCATGCGCTTTTCACTTACCTTGCCGGAGAAGTTCACCGTCCATAGCCTGGCGCTGTTTCCGAACGGACAGATCGCGGCGCTGGCGGGGGGTGAATCCTTTGTCGAGACGATGCTTTGGGTTCGTCCACTCGATTCGCTCACGGCGCGGGTTCTTCCCGGCACCGAAGGGGCGACGTATCCTTTTTGGTCGCCGGACAACCGGTTCATCGGTTTTTTTGCGAACGGAAAGCTGAAGAGGATTGATGTCTCGGGAGGTTCACCGCTGACCGTGTGCGACGCAGCAGATGGACGCGGCGGCGCTTGGGGTCCGGACGGGGCCATCGTCTTTGGGGCGTGGCGCGGTCCTCTGTACCGGGTCATGGCTGCGGGAGGCACGCCACGGGAATTGACGAAGCGGGATACATCCAGGAGCGACCTGTCACATCGCTGGCCGCAATTTCTGCCGGGCGGCACCCACGTGATTTATCTGGAAAGCGGCGCACTCTCGACTACAGAAAATCGGGATGGTGTCATCTATGTGACCCCGATGGAGTTCGGGGAAACCAAACCTCTGCTCCGTGGAGAAAGATTCGTGGTGCAGAACTGGGCGGCGGACTTGAAGAAGAAATGAGCCGCGAACGCACAGCGAGTTTCGACCGCCTCGGAGACTTCGAAGGTCTGCGCGAGCTGGGTTCCGGCGGGATGGGCATCGTCTATGAAGCGCGCCAGGTCTCACTCAATCGCAAGGTGGCGTGGAAGGTGTTGAGCGGCGGGTTGGGATTGACCGGACAAGCGGTCACGCGCTTCAGCCGCGAAGCCGCCGCGGCCGACGATCAGGGCTCGACAGAGTCTCGCCCTACCGCGGAACAAACCGATAAGTTCGCCGCGACCGTCGTCGATGCCGGACGATCACAAATCAAGAATCAAAAATCGCAATTCAGCGATAGCTCCTCACTTGCTTCCGGCAGCGGCGGTTACTTTGACACGGTGGCACGGATGATGGCGGAAGTGGCGGATGCACTGGAGTACGCCCACAAACAGGGCGTTATTCACCGGGACATGAAACCATCGAATTCACTGGATTGCTGTCTGACCTCTAATCACACACCCCCTTCTGGTCGAGGCTCAGGATCGGCTGGAAGTTAGCGGTTTCATTAGGAAGGTTGCCGGAGAATTCGCCCGCGCCTACAACCGACGCAAAGGCAGGACGAATGCCTTTTGGGGAGACACCTTCCACGCAATCTTGGTCGATAGCGGTGTGGAGCGGCTTTGTTGGCGATTGGGAACGGACCATCTGGAGGACGTGAGAGGAAACTTGATCGCAGGGCTGGAAGACGCGATTGCGAAGGTACAGATGAAACGAGAACCGTGCTGGACCGAAAGTGTGGCGGTGGGGAGCCGGAAATTCTTGGAGAAGACACAGCCGTTAATCTTGAGCCGTCGTGAAACCGAGATCGTCGAGGCAGCCCCGGACCGTTGGATTCTGAATGAGGCGAAGATTGCTTACAGAACGAAATCAAAGCCAAAAAATGACTCTAAGACCTTAATAACGGGATCAAATCGATAAAGGAAATTGGACAGCAACAACTTGCTTCGGCGACACCAGTATTCAACGTGGACGAGCATATGCTTGATAATTGACTTAGATCAATTTGTTGTCCGGTCAGCGAGAGTAATTTTACGCGCCGCGAGTCGCTTCGCTCAATTGCCTACAGACGCTTTTCGCCTGCGCGAATAGTGAACCGGATACCGCTAAGACTATGATAGGAAGAATCTTGTTAACCAGTGTTTGTCGCCCGATGGGACCGAGATACGGAGATGCGCCCTCGGTGGGCTACGAACTCCTTTACGGGCAGGTGACTCGTGCCCAGGGTCTATTCAGTCCGCGATCGTTGCATCCGCATTTTTCGCTCGAGTACATCGCTGAGAATCTGGACGCGCCGACCGTCGTGCTTCAGTATCCTTCCAAGAGTGAGCTCATCCGCGAACTCAAGAAGGGTTGGGAGTATGTCGGCGTATCCTTCCTCATGGCGGTCATGCACAAAATGAAAGAGACCGTGGCGCTCATCCGAAAATACGCACCGGAGAGCAAGATTGTACTTGGAGGGTACGGAACGGTGCTGAAGGATGAAGTGTTAAAACCGTTCGCGGACCATATTTGCCGCGAGGAAGGAGTCGCGTTCTTTCGGCGCCTGCTGGGTGAACCGAGCATCCCATCACCCTACAAACACCCGCTGATCTTGAGCACGCTGAAAGTGTTCGGGCAAAAGGTGTCGAGCACCGGAATGATCTTCGCCGGACTCGGCTGCCCAAACGGATGCGATTTCTGCTGCACGTCGCATTTTTTCTCACGGAAACACATCAAGTTGTTGCCCAGCGGCAAAGACATATTTGACGTCGTGGAGCGCTACCTGGACATGAACCCGCGCATGGCGTTCGTGATTTTGGACGAAGATTTCCTGCTCAACAAGAAGCGGGCGATGGAATTTCGCGAATGCGTGTTAGGAAGCGGAAAAACGTTGTCCATTTTCGTTTTCTCCAGCATCAAAGCCATCAGTCAATACAAGGTTGAAGAGATTCTCGAAATGGGCATCGACGGATTCTGGATTGGTTACGAAGGGCGGCGCTCGAACTACGCCAAGCAGCGGGGGCGTCCGATTGATGAAGTTCTTTCCGAGTTTCGCGATCACGGGATTATCGTGCTGGCATCAATGATCGTCGGGTTCGATTATCAAAATAAGGAAGTCGTTGCGCAGGAACTCGATGAACTGATGCGACTGAAACCCTCGCTCGGTCAATACTTGATTTACGGACCGGTTCCCGGAACACCATTTTATGAACGAATTATCAAGGAGAACTTGTTGCAGGACGTTTATACGAACGATCGGGATTTGTATTACCGGAGCGCGGATGGGTTTCGGACGATGATCAAACATCCGAGCCTATCGGCGGCTGAAATCGAAGCGATTCAGGAGTGGTGCTTCAGTGAAGATTTTCAGCGGCTGGGACCGAGCATTTTCCGTGTGCTCGAAACGCGGTTTCTGGGTCACCAGAGATTGAAGACGTCACACAACCCGGTCCTCCGATCCAAATCGGACGGCCATGCCGCAGAATTGCGGAACGCCTACCCTGTGTTTCTCGCCGGCCGGTTGCTCGGCCCCAACGCCACCGTGCGACGATGGATTGGTAATCTGGAGCGGCAGATTCACGAGGAACTGGGGTATCCCACGCCCGGCCAGCGATGCAAGTCCGTACTGGCGGTCGCCGCCGCTCTGTGGACGGGACTCACCTTAAAACTGAATCTTTTCCAACATCCCAAGCTAACTCGGACCAGTTACCGCATGCTCGGAAAACGCTGGAGCGCGTTCGAGATGTGGGAGGGGCTTTGCCGCAAGTCCGCGTCGCAACAATTCTCAATTCGAGTAGATCTGCAGCACGCGAAGCAGCAAGTGTGGATGCGCCTGGAGGGCGCCTTATCCTCAACCGACGCCGAGAGCGTAGCGCGCCGAATCCACCAATCTTTAGGCCAGTGCAAGAATCGACTCGTGTTAGACTTCCAAAGCCTTCGTTGGGACGAGGCCACTGACTTGAAGCCGCTCCGCGAGAAGCTGGCGAACTTTCGCTCGCGCATTCGAGTTGTTCTGCCCAACTTGGCTGCCGGCCACCCCGAACTAATTCTCCTTGAGCGCATGTTTCAGCAGTACCAGTGTTGAGAGCTTCGGAGAAATTGCACGGTCTTTTTATTTGGAGCGGTGCTTGACGAGGGCTTGGAAAGGGATTTGGGGATTGTGCTGACAT
>JAQBVM010000027.1 GCA_027623095.1 Verrucomicrobiota bacterium | reverse complement strand
AAATGGCCCCAATTCACCCACTCGAGTACACGAAGAGCCTCTATATTTACCAGCGCAGTTTTCATTCTCGCCATCGCAATCATCACATATCAGCACCAGGCGATCGCCAAGCTCCGTCGCGAGATTACGGAACAGGCGCCTTCACACCACGAGCAGCTTTAGAAATCGCGTCGCCTGCTCAGAATAGAAGGGGAGTGCCGACCACGGATGAGCGAGTGGAGGAACTCAGGAAGGAGAACGAGGTCTTGCGAAGCCAATTGGCGTCATCCCGGAATCAGACTTCCGGGAAGCTCCAACAAGTGACGGGAGAGCGGTCACTGAGCCACACGAGGTCGATTTGGCTGGCGAGTGTGTCGCGATTAGTTCGGACCAACGAGTTTGCCCGGGCAGATGTGTTTTTGAGCGAGAGCTTAAGCGATGCGGGTGCTCAGACATTCGACAATGCGTTGCGGACCTCCTTGCATGCCCTCTTCCGTAATAATTCGGTCGAGTTGGAGAAGTTTTCACAGACTCAGCATTAGCCTGATTATCTCTAGAGGGAACTCCTCAAACGTTCGAAGTCCATTGCTCGATGTGAAACTCCTTTTTATCCCAATCGAATCGAATCAATGGGGACGGCTCCATCGATTCAAGCCGCGCTGCATTGGAATGTAAATCATTAAGCATGCCTGTTGCGCGGCGCTTGGAATCATTTGAAGCATTCGGTGCTTGATCCGCTTACGGAATTCTGGATTACTAGCCGCCATGTCACCTCAGATTGAGCCCGGATTATTGACAGCTTTGCTTCTGACAGACCTCCAATTAACCAATAGTGCAGATCGGCACACCAAGGCTCTATCAGTGTGTCCGATGCTCTTGCCTCTGTTCCAGCTCCGTTGATCGCAAGTTTATGGATTACGCAAATTCGTCCTTCAAACCCAGAACGTTTGGAGAGACCATGCGAACCGATGTTTGGTGGGCGCAGCCGGTCCTGGTTTTTCTGGGTTTATCCGCGTTTGTTCTGTATTCGACTTGGGCCGCGTTTCAGGGAATCCACTACTACTCTGGCCCCTATCTATCGCCCTTTTATTCTCCGGAACTCTTTGGCGCCTCAGAGCACAGTTTGTTTGGGCCGAAGCCGCTCTGGTGGCCGGCGTGGCTGCCGTGGTCCCCGGCGCTGCTGATCCTATGGGCACCAGGAGGATTCCGGCTTACTTGCTATTATTACCGCGGAGCGTACTACAAGTCCTTCTGGGCCGACCCTCCAGCATGCACGGTTGGGGAGCCTAGGAAGCAGTATCTCGGAGAACGCTCGTTTCCCTTGATTCTTCAGAACGCGCATCGGTATTTCATGTATTTGGCGCTTCTGTTTATCCTTATACTAGCCTACGACGTTTGGCGGGCATGCTGGTTCCAGAATGCCGCGACTGGCGAAAGGGCTTTTGGCATCGGCGTGGGGACTGTCGTGCTTGCCATAAACGTGATTCTTCTAGGCGGTTATACGCTGGGTTGCCACTCGCTTCGCCACTTGGTAGGCGGCTTCCTCGACCAAATGTCCCGGGCGCCCATGCGATACAAGGCTTACTCCTGCGTCACTTGCTTGAACAAACGGCACATGCTTTGGGCGTGGATGAGCCTTTTCTGGGTCGGTTTTTCTGATCTTTACGTCCGCCTCTGCTCCATGGGCGTTTGGCATGACTGGAGAATCTTGTGAGGGCGCCGAGTTTAAACTTCGGAAGGATCTGCAACTTGGTGGGAGCTTTGTATGGCTGATTATCAAACCTTCGAACACGATGTCTTAGTGATCGGCTCCGGCGGTGCCGGCCTTCGCGCGGCGATCGAAGCATCGGCGACAGGAGTTTCTGTCGGCCTGGTCTGCAAGTGTCTTCTCGGAAAAGCGCATACAGTGATGGCGGAGGGCGGCATCGCCGCCGCCTTGGCGAACGTGGACGACCGCGACAATTGGAAGGTCCACTTCGCGGACACGATGCGTGGCGGGCAGTATGTCAACAACTGGAGGATGGCTGAACTCCACGCGAGGGAAGCGCCAGCGCGTGTTCGGGAACTCGAAGCGTGGGGCGCTGTATTCGATCGAACACCGGATGGCCGGATTCTTCAGAGGAACTTCGGCGGGCACAAATATCCGCGCCTGGCTCATGTGGGCGACCGAACCGGATTGGAGATGCTTCGAACATTGCAGGATCACGGCGTCCATCAAGGCATTGACGTCCATATGGAATGCACGATCCTCACGTTGCTAAAGGAAGGCGACCGTGTCGTGGGGGCCTTCGGGTATGAGCGGGAAAAGGGTACATTTCGTGTTTACCGCGCAAAGGCGGTGGTGTTAGCGACAGGGGGAATTGGCCGCGCATTTAAGATTACCAGCAATAGTTGGGATTGTACGGGGGACGGCCACTCTTTGGCTTACCATGCCGGCGCGGAACTTATCGACATGGAGTTCGTTCAATTTCATCCCACCGGGATGGTATGGCCGCCGAGTGTCTGCGGGATATTAGTTACCGAAGGCGTGAGGGGCGAGGGCGGTGTGCTGCGGAATAGCGAAGGAAAGCGATTCATGTTTGGCGATATTCCCGAGAACTACCGTTCCCAAACTGCAGATAATGAGGAAGAGGGATGGCGCTACACGCAGGGCGACCGCGATGCCCGGCGTCCACCGGAGCTCTTGACGCGTGACCATGTGGCGCGCTGCATCGTACGGGAGATTAAAGAAGGACGCGGCAGCCCGCACGGCGGAGTCTTCCTGGACATTTCGTGGATTCGAAAAAAACTCTCCAACGCATCGGAACATATTAAGAGAAAGCTTCCGAGCATGTACCATCAGTTCAAACAACTGGCGAACATCGACATTACGGCGGAAGCAATGGAAGTTGGCCCCACAACGCATTACATCATGGGCGGGATTCGAGTGGACGCCGACACGCAGATGTCCCGTTTGCCCGGCCTCTTTGCCGCCGGTGAATGCGCCGCAGGGATTAACGGCGCCAATCGGTTGGGCGGGAACTCGCTTTCTGATCTGCTTGTATTCGGCAAACGAGCCGGGGAATACGCAGCCCAATTCTCCAGAGAAAACAAGACAGGAGTTGTCAATCCCGGCCAAATTGAGGAAACCGTCAGCGAAGCCCTGGAATCGTTCAATCGCGGATCAAAGGGAAGCGCCGCCGACGGAAATCCTTACGAAATTCAATATGAGCTGCAACGGTTCATGCAGGACCTTGTCGGAATCGTTCGGAAGGAGACTGAAATGACCGAGGCGATCGACAGAATCACCGAATTGTGGATTCGCTCGAAATCCGTCGCCGCCCATGGAAATCGACAATACAACCCGGCCTGGCATACGGCACTGGATCTTCGAAGCCTGCTCACGGTTAGCGAGGCAATTACAGTGTCCGCGCTAAATCGCAAAGAAAGCCGCGGGGGCCATTATCGCGACGATTATCCGCAGAAGGATCCAGCGCTTGGAAAATTGAACGTGGTTGTCTGGAAGGGCCGCGACGGAACGATCCAGGTACGACACGAACCGCTGCCCGAGATGCCCGATGAATTGAAGGGGATCATAGAGGAGATGAAATGAAGACGGCAACGTTTCGAATTTGGCGTGGAAACAGCGAAGGGGGTCTTCTTCGGGACTACACCACTGAAGTATCCGAGGGAATGGTTGTCCTGGATGCTGTCCACCAAATCCAATCCAAACAGGCGCCCGATCTAGCGTGCCGGTGGAATTGCAAAGCTGGGAAATGCGGGTCTTGTTCCGCTGAAATCAATGGCGCGCCTCGGCTAATGTGCATGACCCGGCTCAATGATTTGCCGTTGGACAAACCTGTCACGATCGAGCCGATGAAGGCGTTTCCCTTGATCCGCGATCTGGTCACCAACGTGTCATGGAATTACGAGGTTAAGAAGCGGATCAAGAAATTCAAGCCTCGTCGTCCGGATGTGTCCGACGGCACCTGGCGGATGCTGCAGCCGGATATCGATCGGGTTCAGGAATTCCGCAAGTGCATCGAGTGTTTCCTGTGCCAAGATGTCTGCCATGTTTTGCGCGATCACCGCAAACACGACGAGTTCATTGGCCCGCGTTTCTTTGTCCACGCCGCCGGCTTGGAAATGCACCCGTTGGACACGGAAGAGCGGAGTCAGGAACTGAGAACGTCGTTTGGAATCGGTTATTGCAATATCACAAAATGCTGCACAAACGTCTGCCCGGAGGAAATTAAGATCACGGACAATGCGATCATTCCTCTGAAAGAGCGCGTGGTCGATGATGCCTACGATCCGATTCGCAAACTGATTCGGCGTTTCACGAACGGAGATTGAATCCCGGCAATCCAGTCTGGCGCGCCTGCGTCAAGGTAGAATCGCCCGGAGATTGGGAAATCGGAACGTGCCGGCGGGCCGTCTATTCCGGCGCTCGGGACGCAGGCTGTAAGATGGCTGCAGTTCGGAAACCAGTCTTATGCAACAGAACATTCGATTCGATCTAAAACCTCTTTCAAAACAAAGCATTCCCGCCGCTCTCGAAAAAGCCGTCCGATACAGATTGCTGAATGAGCCCGGGGAGGCTGAAAGTATCTGCCTCGATATTCTCAATGTTGAACCGAATCATCAAGAGGCGCTCCGGATTCAGCTACTCGCACTGACCGACCGCTTCGCCAACGGTCACATGGCGGGAGTGAAGGAGGCTCAAGAAATTCTCGGCGGATTAACGAGCGAATATGACAAACATTATTTTGCGGGAATTATTTCCGAGCGCAGGGCGAAAGCGCATTTGGAATTGGGTGTCGCCGAATCCAGCCACGCTGCGTACGAATGGCTGATCGAGGCGATGAGTTTCTACAACAGGGCTGAAGGAGTCCGCCCGCAAGGCAACGACGACGCACTGTTGCGATGGAACACTTGCGCGCGTGAAATTATGCGGCTTAAGCTCTCCCCTCGGCCCGGAGAGAAATACGAACCCTCACTCGAATAGCGGCGGCTAAATCGCAAATCCATTCTCAGAAGCAGAGCATGGCGCCAATAGTATCCTTCCAGATCGCCCGGCTCAAGGAATCCAACTGGAATCAGACTCCTGTGTTGTCGCTCCAGCCAGAACTGATATAAGACACCGTATGAATCTCGCAGCATGTCATTTTCCACTCTTTGTGATCACATTTTCGGCGCTCCTGGCCACGGTTCCCATCGCGAACGCTCAACCGGCAGGCACAAACTACGATGAATCCAAAGTTCCCAAGTTCACACTTCCGGATCCATTGATACTCGCAAACGGAAAGCCAGTCACGGATGCGGCAACTTGGACTTCGACGCGGCGCCCGGAGATTTTGAAACTCTTTCAATCTCATGAGTACGGTAAAAGCCCCGGACGCCCTGCCAATCTAAGATTCGAGACTCGCTCGGTTGATAACAGCGCTCTCGAAGGAAAAGCAGTTCGAAAACAGATTTCCGCTCTTCTAACAGGTGATCCAAATGGCCCCCGCATGGAGATCCTCATCTATCTTCCAAAACAGGCCAATGGCCCTGTTCCGGCGTTTCTTGGTCTGAACTTCAGTGGAAACCATTCGATTCATTCCGATCCCGGAATCAGACTCTCAACACGCTGGATGCGGCCCAATGCGGAGGCTGGTATTGTGAACAATCAAGCAACAGAGGCATCTCGGGGGAGCAGTTCGAGTCGTTGGCCGGTAGAAAAGATTCTCGCTCGCGGATATGGATTGGCGACCGTTTATTACGGAGATATCGAACCCGATTTCGCGGAAGGTTGGAAAATGGGCATTCGATCCGTTTACCCAAGCGCGAAACAAGACGGAGACTTCGCGGCTGACGACTGGGGAGCCATTGGAGCGTGGGCGTGGGGATTAAGCCGTGTCCTGGACTATTTCGAAACAGACACCAGGATCGACCAGAATCGCATCGCGCTTCTCGGGCACTCGCGGCTGGGGAAAACCTCCCTTTGGGCGGGCGCACAGGATGAACGATTCGGCATCGTGATCTCAAACAACTCCGGCTGCGGTGGCGCTGCCCTGAACCGGCGGCACTTCGGTGAGACTGTGCAGCGGATCAATACCTCTTTCCCTCATTGGTTCTGCCAAAACTTCAAACTTTACAATGAGAATGAGGACGCGCTTCCGCTGGATCAGCATATGCTGATCGCGCTTGTCGCTCCGCGGCCGGTCTATGTTGCCAGCGCCGAGGAAGACCAATGGGCCGATCCGCGCGGCGAATTCCTATCCGCATTGAATGCGGATCCAGTATATCGATTGCTTGGAAAAGAAGGTCTTGGCGTCGGCGAAATGCCTAGAGTCAACACGCCGGTCGGAACAACAATCGGTTACCACATCCGAACCGGAAAGCACGACGTGACCGATTACGATTGGGACCATTACTTGTCTTTTGCCGACCGGCATTTCGAGCGGGCAAAGTAGCTTTCATCGTGGGCGAGCAGGGTTTGCTCACTCGAAGGGACGCCCGCATTATTAAGTTGCGGAATCTGGAACACGATTCGGCATGCCATTGTCTATCGCCCCGCCATCATGTTTCAATCGGCGCATGAAGTAGAGGCAACTCGCCGTCAGGCAGATGACGCCAAGAGCCGACATGAAATAGGTAAACCCTTTGAAGAATCTCAGCCGCGACATGTCGCTCCCCGCCATATCTTTCAACAATTGAATCCCCACGGAACCGGTGTAGCCGATTGCATCCGCCAGATAAATTGCGAACACCGCCGTTCCGACGACTCGAGTCGATGCGATCAACCGGTCGAAGAGCACAGCTCCGTATGGAACATAGGCAAGGTAAGACCCGAGGCCGACAAGGGTCATCCACCAGAACCCCGAAATAAGCTTCGCCTCGAGCAAGAGCGTCCCGATCCCCATCAGAGCCATCCCCCCGGTCATAACGAAAAAGGCTCCGATCAGCGCGGTTCGGTTGTCCTTTATCAAATTCAACAAAGCGAGAGCGCCTAGGACACCAAACATCACAATTAATTCGGCCTTGGTGATGATTGCTTTATTCTCATCGTAAGGATACCCCAGTGCGTCGAGCAACTCGACCTGATAATTATCCCGGAAATCCCGATACGCGGTCAGAAAGAAGTACGCGATGCAAAGCATCAGCAACCCGAAGCCGAACTTTCGAACAAAGGCTTTCCGGTCGGAGCGGTTCATCGGTTCTCGCTCGACTCGGGCCTCCACGTCTTTGTCACTCGGCCGGGGAATCTGCTGCAGCATCCAGACCGAAAGGAGGAACAGTGGCAGGAAGTGCAGTCCTGTCACAGCCGGCATCCACGCTTCGCTCACGGCCCCCATCCACCCGCCAATCGCAGCCCCGACAACGGGAACATTGATCCACCATAGGGCCGCTGTACCTTCCATAATTGCACGTCCGGCATCCTTCACCACACCGCTCGATACAATGTACGAACAGCTTAACCCGACGAGAAGCAATTCCGAAGTTCTGCGGCCTTCCAGATACCAAACCACCAAGCCCCAAATCATGCCGAGTGGAAGTCCGTTCAGAAAAATCGCGATAACTTTAAAGTCATTCGGAACGAGACCGTATAGGACCAAGGCGAACTCCGCCCAAAGAACCAATACGATAAGAGTCAACGCGCGTCTCTGCGGAGTAACTTCAGAGCAGACCTTAATGCCCACATATTTTGAAAGCGCGTATCCGATTATCTGGCTGATCACAATAGCGGTCTTCAAACCAACCATCGTTCCCATAAATGTGACGCCATCGAATGTGGCGGCGGCGAAAGGCTTTCGAAAAGCGTACATGCAGAAGTAGGTGCAAAACGCAGCCACAATCGCATATCCGACGAAAACGCCCTGTGGCGCCCTGCTCAAGAACTCGGTAACGCGGCTTTGCTTGTGAACCGCTTCTTTCATATGCACTTCGCTTTCATTTTTTGCGACCAGCGCGCTCGCGAACAGAAGTCGTCTTCAATATTTCGCCGCCAAGTCGAAGTCCAGAACCTCATATGGTTCCTGATATGGAATCACTCAATTCCTGACCTCGATATCTGAGAAGAAAAGAAAGCGGGTTTTGGAATGCCACACGGTTTACATCGCCAAAACCCGCCGAACCTTCCACTCGGAAGGAAAATCTTATTCCACTACATTCATTGCTCCATCCAAAGAAGTTCAATATGAAGTGAGAACGCGCAGCTTATAGCACGGCCTTATGACGGGTTTCCAGTAAAAAAATCCCTCGCACCTGCCGCCTACAGATGGGACGAGTTGACGGAGAGCGAAATCGTCCAACGATTGGGCACGATTCGGGACAATAAACCTGATCGCGGCGTTTACGCCGCTTCAACGTTCGAGCGTTTTTGCGACCATTGAAGTTGAAGCGGCGTGAACCCCGAAAGCTTTCGGAGAAAGCTTTCGGAGGAACCGCCGCGGTCCAAATGCCAAGTTCCCAGAAAGGAAAACTTCTTGCGCGCTGATGACCCGTTGATGTTTGGGTGATCCGCTGCGGTTGGGTAAAGCAGGGGCGGATGATAAACCTGGAAACGGCGGTTTAGCCGAAAAAAGCAAAAGAAATCGAAAAGAGTGAAGGCTTTGCAAAAACTTCGCAGTTCACGCAGCGGGAGAACCGCTCGTGATTTTGAAAGTCTTCTTATTTCGGTTCTTTTCGACTTTTTCGGCCATCTAACTGCCGGATTTAGGATACCCAGGTTTCAATGACCGTCCAAGGTCCTTCGCCCGAATTCGCCAGCGCTACGAATAAACCATCGCCATATCCCACCACGGTGATGGGAATAACGGTCGGGCTTTCCTGATGCATTCAAGTTAAGCAATCGGCGAAGTGGCGATCGTGTGATTCCGGTCCAAACCCACGAATATCTCCTCGCCGAACGCGACATCGAGAAACGAAGGATTCTCCGGACTGGATGACATTGGTCTCCAATCGCGCGCATCCGTCGATGTAAGAACGATATTTCCGATGGGTGTGTCTGGTTCCGAGGATCCGAAGGCAACGAATTGACCTTTCCCGAACGCAACTCCACGTAGCGGAAGAGAGGTTGAACTGGACTGTTCCGTCCAGTCCACTCCGTTGTTTGAAGTCAAGATTGCGCCATTCTCTTCGACAGCAACAAACTCTTCATCGGCAAAAATGATGTCGTTTAAGGGGTGTTCGGGCAAATGGCTCCGATTCCATTGCACACCGTCGCGGGATGTGCCGATGTACAGGTCACCAACCGCCACAAACGTCTCGTTTCCGAACGCGACGCTTGAGAGATGCACGGACGGATTTTGATACCTCTGAGTCCAATCGATACCACTGGGCGAAGTTAGAATCCGCTTGTTACCCACTGCCACGAAGAGTCCGCCGCCATACGCAATCGCGAAGCTGCCTCCCGTGTCAGGAATCGGAACCGTTTGCCAAGAAAGACCATCGATAGAAACAAGCGCGGTGGTCGGAAATTGAGGGAAACCAAAAGCATTCCCCGTTCCGGAGTCATTCCCAAACGCGACAAAGCGTCCGTTTCCAAATGTGATGGTCCAAATACGACCTACAAATCCCGCTTCACGTGTTGTCCATTTCAGTCCGTCCTCCGAAGTTCCTACCGACCCCGAGTGACCGACAACGACGAAACGTTGATTTCCGTATGCGCCATCCCGGAAAAGTGGCAGATCCGGGTCGGGAAGTCGTTGAATCCAAGAATCGAGGGGTCTCATGGATAATGACTCTTGAGCGGACGTATCGCCAATCCAGACAAGCACGAACAACCCGAGAATCATGAATGTGTTCACACATCGAGATCGGTATGAACACGATGGAAGAACGGAGCCTGTTTGGCTAAACACGCGGTATTTTTAGCACACGGACCAGTAAAGGACAAAATCGAAGCATTATTAGCCCGCATCAATAACTCCCTTCGGTGAGACGCGAGGTGCGCAGTAAATCGGTCCTCTGTCTTTTGATGTTTTTGTGCGCTGCGGACAGGATGGCCGCGGGCCGGGAAAAGGCACTGGATCAATGCAATTTGACTTCATTGACGATGGATCGATTCCTGAATAGAGTCTGCCAACTCAACCATGCAAAATATCTTTCACGCTTCCCGGTTTCGTTTCGTTCGTTCGATTCAGTTTTGTTTTTCAATTGCTGTGGTGCTTGGTTTGGGAGGCTTCGCCCGAGGCGCGGAGGGGCAGGCCTCGCCGACGGGCGGCGCTCCGATCAGGGCGTTGATCATCACCGACGGGTGTTGTCATAACTACCAATTCCAGTCCAGGGCGCTCACCAACGCGATCTCGGCGCAGATCCCAGTCGAATGGACCGTGGTGCACGAGGGAGGAAACGGCACGCGTGCCATGATCCCGCTATACGACGATCCAAACTGGGCGTCGAAGTACGATATCGTCATTCACAACGAATGTTTCGCGGATACAACGGATGAGAATTACATCCGGCGCATCACGCAGGCGCACTTTAACGGAGTTCCGGCGATTGTGATTCATTGCGCGATGCACACGTATCGCGCGGCTCAGATCGACGATTGGCGAGAGTTCCTCGGCGTGACCAGCAGGCGCCACGATCATCAGAGTAGTTATCCGGTCAAGGCCGCGGCGAAGGATCATCCAATCATGAATGGTTTTCCCGCCGTGTGGACGTCCCCGAAAGACGAGTTGTATGTCATCGAAAAACTTTGGCCGAGCGCCAAGGCATTGGCCACTTCGGTCAGTGAACGGGATGGCAAAGAATATCCTGTTGCTTGGGTGAATCAATATGGCGGTGCGCGCGTGTTTGGAACCACGTTCGGTCATTCGGATGACACGTTCCGAGATCCTGTGTTTCTAAATACCGTTGCGCGGGGATTTCGTTGGGCGGTGGGACGGCTTAATGATTAATGGGTGCGGTTGTGTATAGTGTGAGTGCAATTGGGTTCTCATTGGGGAATAGGCTGCATCGGTGTTTGGCGCTTCTTATTTGTGCGCTTAAATGCTTCAACGGCATCGATTGCAGCGGGGAATCCATCAATCCTTCCGAAAAGAGCGATGTTTGGTGGTCGTTGCGCTCGGTTCAAAAGCCGGAGGTGCCGGCTGTCAATGGCGCGTCTTGGGCGGTTACTCCGGTGGATAGGTTTATCCTATCTCGTCTTGAAGATAAAGGGCTGAAGCCCTCCCCATTGGCGGACAAACGAACAGTACTCAGACGTGTTACTTTCGACCTGACCGGGTTGCCGCCCACTCCCGAGGACCTGCGGAATTTCGAAGGGGATTCGTCCGCGGATGCGTATGCGAAGGTTGTGGACCGGCTTTTGGGCAGCTCGCGTTATGGCGAACGGTTTGCCCGGCATTGGATGGATTTGGTGCATTATGCTGAAACGCATGGCCACGATCAGGATCGCATTCGCACCAACGCTTGGCCTTATCGCGACTATTTGATCCGTTCGTTCAATGAGGACAAACCGTACGGTCGCTTCGTTGAAGAACAGGTCGCCGGCGACGTTTTATTTCCGGAAGATCCGCAGGCGACGCTGGCTTTGGGTTTCCTGGCGACCGGGCCTTGGGATGAGAGCTCCCTTCGGGATATTCGCGAGGACACAATCGATCGGCAGGTTGCCCGTTATTTGGATCGGGATGACATCGTGATGACGACAATGACAACGTTCACGAGTGCGACTGTTCATTGCGCGCGCTGTCACGACCACAAGTTTGATCCGATCACCAAGGAAGAATACTACGGACTTCAAGCCGTGTTCGCGGCCACAGACAAGGCGAATCGCTATTTCGACACGGACCCTCGCATCCACCTGAAGCGGCAGTCTCTCCTGAAACAACGGGCGGATCTAGATCGGCGGCCCGACGCGCTTGTTGAGGACCTTTTGTCGGCGGCCACACAGGCGCAAGTGTCCGCTTGGGAGAACGATTCGTCCGATCCGGCATCCGTGTGGACTGTGCTCGAGCCCGAAACATATTCAGCATCGGGGGACGTGGTGTTGACGAAGCTTGATGATCAGTCGCTGTTATCGAGCGGTCCCCTTCCCGAACGCGCAGTCTATTCGGTGACGGCATCCACTTCCATCGAGGGCATCACAGGGATTCGCTTGGAAGTGTTCTCTGATGCTCGACTTCCTAAACACGGCCCCGGAAGACAAGATAACGGGAATTTTCATTTGTCGGAATTTCAAATCCAATTTGAGACCAAAGGGAACGGCGCGGAACCTCGTTTGAAGACACCAGTTGAATTGCAAAACGCGTCCGCTGATTTCGATCAAGACGGATGGAGAGTTGATAGATCTATCGATGGAAAGACGGACACGGCTTGGGGCGTGTTTCCAGATGTTGGGCGATCGCACGTGGCGGTCTTCGAGACAAAGCAGCATCTGGGTTCAAAGAACGGCGCAACACTACATTTTGAATTGAATCAGAACCATGGCGGAGGACATCTGATTGGAAGATTTAGGTTGTCCGCGACCACGGCGCCCAGGCCCTTGCGAGTTCTGAAGTTTCCGGTCGAGATTTCGAAAATCTTTGCGATTCCGGCTACTGACCGAAGCCGGGACCAGGCACTGGAACTGGCTGTCTATTTCCGAAAGCAGCAAATCGAAAAACAATTGTCAGATTTGCCGCCCGCACAGATTGTCTATGCTGGAGCGAGCGACTTTGTGCCGGACGGAAGCTTCAAGCCGACCAAGATCCCTCGCGCGGTGCATGTCTTAAGAAGGGGGAATATTGACAATCCCGGTGCGCTGGCGACTCCCGGCGCCTTGTCGTGCGTCGAAGGCTTGGAATCCACATTTCGCGTTGACAGTGCGACCGACGAAGGGGAACGGAGAGCGGCGCTCGCGAAGTGGATTTCAAGTTCGAAGAACCCATTGACCTGGCGTTCAATCGCGAATCGGATATGGCAATACCATTTCGGGAGAGGGATCGTGGATACTCCAAACGATTTTGGCCAAATGGGCTCGGAGCCGTCGCATCTGGAACTGCTGGATTGGCTCGCCGCTTACCTGTTGGAGAATGGAGGGTCGTTGAAGAATCTTCATCGATTGATTGTGACGAGCGCGGTTTATCGGCAGTCGTCACAGTTTGATTCCGCATCCGGTGCCATCGATGCCGATAATCGGTTTCTGTGGCGGGCGAACCGGTCGCGTCTTGAAGCGGAATCCGTGTACGACGCGGTTCTTCAGATCAGCGGCGAATTGGATTTGCGAATGGGCGGGCCGTCCGACAAACACTTCGCTCTGAGCCCCGGAATTCACGTAACTCCGGTTGTCGATTACTCCGAATTCGATCTGAATGGTCCGGAAGCCCGGCGGCGGAGTGTGTACCGATTCATCTTCCGCACACTTCCGGATCCGTTCATGGATGTATTGGACTGCGCCGACGCCTCTCAAATCACCGCTAAACGGAACGTGAGTGTCACGCCCCTGCAGGCGCTTTCCATGCTTAACAATCCGTTTATGGTTCATTTCAGCGAACGATTTGCCAGCCGGGTAGCCGAATCCGCGATGGAAATGCCGGATCGAGTTCGTGCCGCTTGCCAGCTCACTTTTGGCCGGGAACCATCAGCGGAAGAAGTGAGTTTGATGACAGAATATGCAGGCGCGCATGGCCTGGCCAATCTGTGCCGGTTTCTTCTGAATAGCAACGAGTTCATGTTCGTGAACTGAATGAACCAGATGTAATGCCTTATGTTCCGTTCTTCTGATCGACGAGTTGATATCGGCCGGACCCCGAACCAATCGAAAACTTGGAAGAGTGGGTTGAGTCAAACGGTGGATCGGCGCGAGTTTCTTTGGCGATTCGGAGGTGGGCTGGGTGGTGTTGCGCTGGCGCAACTTCTCGGTTGCCCTGACGTTGCCGGGGCCGGCGACGCGTTGAAACCGCGCGCGGAGCTGAATGGTGGCATACACCATCGTGCGAAGGTCAAGCGTGTGATTCAGCTCTTCATGAACGGAGGAGTGAGCCAGATCGACACGTTCGATTACAAGCCCGAGTTGGTGAAACGGCACGACCAGAAATTTGATCCGGGATCGCATGTGGAGGCAGCGACCAGCGCGCCGGGCAACCTCATGAAGTCCCCTTTCGAATGGGAGCAACACGGACAATGCGGACGTTGGGCGACCGGCGTGTTTCCGAACCTTGCGACGAGAGTGGATGACATCGCATTTCTCATGGCGGTGGCTTCCAAAACGAACGTCCACGGACCGGCTAGTTTCATGATGAACACGGGATTTCTGACGCCTGGGTTTCCCTGTTTGGGAGCTTGGGTCTCGTACGGTCTGGGCCGGATTACGGACGACTTGCCGACGTTCGTGGTTCTTCCAGATCAGAGCGGTTTGCCTTACAATCAAAAGGGGAATTTTTCATCGGGCTTTCTCCCTGTTGTTCACCAGGGAACAATCATCAATGCGGCGGCATCCGAGCCGGTCAGGGATTTGTTCCCACCGCGATCGGCAGCTTCGATCACTCCGGAAAGCGAGCGCGAGGGTCTCAAGCTTTTGCATCGGCTTAACCGGAGGCATCTTGAGGAATGGCCGGGGGATTCGCGGCTTGAGGCGCGGATCGATTCGTACGAAATGGCGGCCAAGCTACAGTTAAGCGCGCCGGACGTTCTCAACATCTCGGGTGAATCGGAGACGGTCCAGAAGCTCTACGGCTTGGACAACGAAAAAACCGCGGATTTTGGACGGCGCTGTCTTCTCGCCCGGCGGATGATCGAACGTGGTGTTCGGTTTGTTCAGGTTTGGAGCGGAGCGGGCGGGCCCAAGAATAACTGGGACAATCATGCGGATATTGCAAACGAACTTCCGCTTATGGCGAACGCAACAGACAGACCGGCTGCGGCATTGCTTTTAGATTTGAAAGAGCGAGGGCTTCTCGATGATACGCTTGTGGTCTGGAGCACCGAATTTGGCCGCATGCCGTTCACGCAGGGAGCGACCGGCCGGGATCACAATGGCGGCACTTCCGTCCAATGGCTGGCGGGCGCGGGGATTCAAGGAGGTGTCGCTTACGGTGAAAGCGATGAATGGGGCTGGAAAGCCAAGAGCGGGAGGACTTACTGCTACGATGTACATGCCACAATTCTGCATTTGCTGGGCATCGATCACGAACGATTAACGTTTCGGCACAACGGCAGTGACCGACGCATCACGGATGTCCACGGTCATGTGATTCGTGAGATTCTCGCGTGAACGCGCCACTGGTTTTAAGGGGCTCAACTGCCAACATCCAAAGTTTAACATGCAAATGAACGTTCAAAGTTGGAAGTTGGGTGTTGACCCATGAACTACGATTCCCGGAAGGACAAGTTTATGTCGTATGTGCGACAAAAAACTGTCCAGGCAGTTTATGGTAACGATTCACATCAATACTTTGGAGGTGTTCCCTACCCATGAACCGGGACTATTTTTGATTTGCGATTTGAGTCCTGTCCTCCAATTTCCAGGGTTCATGGTCCCAATGTGCGCGTGATCTTTGGAGGTCGGGGCTATCCATGAAATGGTTGGTCTCTACTGTAAACGCCTCTGCGATTGCAATTCGACGCAAATTTCTGAATCATCCAGTCCGTGTTGGACTTGACTGTCGCTCCGCGCAGAATAGCCACCGAGCTTGGACAAGCGGTTTGGGCGAAATGTTACGTGCCCAGAACGGCAAGTCCGACCGAGGAAGCGATTGCCGATTGCGAAAGAAGAATCTCAAGACTCTGATCTAAACGCACCCACCCTTAACAAATCGCTCTAACCATGAAAAAGAATTCGCAGATCTCCCGCCGCCGCTTTTTAGAAAACTCAACAATTGCCGCGATGTCCACTCTAGGCGTTCCCAACGTGATCGCGGCCAGCAAGAGCAGCTCTCAAATAATAGTTGGCGAGGGTGCTCACCAATTCGAGGTGCTTCACAATTGGGCGCGATTGCCCGATCGGTTTTCATGGCAAACGACGCACAATGTTTCCGTGGATCGCGAAGGATTACTCTATGTAATTCATGAGGGAACGGAGAATCTCAAGGATCATCCGGCCATCTTTGTTTTTGACCCACGGGGCGAGTATGTCCGGTCGTTTGGCAGCCAGTTTCAGGGTGGCGGCCACGGATTGGAAGTGCGGACGGAAGGCGCGGTTCAGTTTCTTTATGTGACGGGATATCAGGGGCTCAAATTTTTTGCGAAACTGACTTTGACCGGCGAAACGGTCTGGGAACGGCATGCTCCGATGGAATCGAAGATTTACGCCAACGATGAGGATACGAATCCCAAGAAGGTATGGGGTCGTGATCGATTTATGCCGACCAATATCGCCTTTCGGCCGGATGGCGGATTCTACGTGGCGGATGGATACGGCGCGTATCAGGTTCATCAATACGACAAGGACGCGAACTGGGTTTCCGTATTTGGCGGGGTTGGGCAAGAGAACGGCCAGTTTCAATTGCCTCATGGGATTTGGATGGATAACCGACCCGGGCGCGAATTGTCTATTGTGGTTGCGGATCGGGTGAACGCCCGGTTGCAATGGTTCACGCTGGAAGGCAAACATTTGAAAACGCTGGATGGGTTTATTCTCCCGGCGAATGTGGATACCTACAAAGAGATGATGGTGGTACCGGACTTGAGCGCTCGCGTCACCCTGGTGGATGGCAACGACCGGATCGTCGCGCATCTGGGTGAGGATCCCGAATGGCGCGCGGAGGTGCTGAAGGATAATCGGAAGCTGCGCCAGCAACCGGATCGCTGGGTATCTGGAAAATTTCTGCATCCGCATGATGCCTGTTTCGATGCGGATGGAAATATCTTCGTTGCCGAATGGGTTCAGACTGGACGAATCACAAAACTGCGGCGATTGAGCTAGGGTGCCGATTCCGAATCAATTGAGAGCCGTGCCCAGAACAATAAGAAGGAGCCAGCGACTACTTGGCTCCTTTCCCAACCGAAACAATGTTCCTGCCGGTCTGCCGAGATCGTCAGAGCGGCCGCACCCAGATGTTGCGGAATTGAACCGGGTTCCCATGATCTTGAAGCAGGATCGGCATTTTTAATGGGTGCGCCGTGTATTTCGGCGCCCCTGAATTCACGGTTGTCCCTTTGATTTCAACGTTGTCCTGAACGAGTACTCCATTGTGAATTACCGTAATGGTGGCAGGTTTTGCCAGCCGCCCGTCCGGATCGAATCGAGGCGCATGAAAGAAAATATCGTAGGTTTGCCCTTCGCCGGGAGGCCTGGACGCGTTGGCTAACGGGGCATACTGTTTGTAGATGCTGCCTGCTGATCCGTGGTGATAGGTTTCATTGTTCCAGCTATCCAGAATCTGCACTTCATAACGGTTTTGAATATAGATGCCGCTATTTCCCCGGTCCTGTCCGTCGCCTTTCACGACTTTGGGAGTGGCCCACTCAACGTGGAGCTGGCAGTCCGCGAATTCCTTCTTGCTGATGATTGATCCGGTGCCGTTGACCGTGGCGACATCGTTTTTCACTTCCCACTTAGCTTCCCCCAGGTTCGGGCCTCGCCATTCCGAAAGATCCAAGCCGTCGAATAGGATGATCGCGTCGCTTGGGGGTGATCCAGCGATCGTGCGGACCGCCTTTGGAGCGACTTCCGGAGGGAGTATTTCGCCAGGTTCCGCAGCTTTCAGCGGCAAGCCAAATAGGCAGCCAACGAATAGGAAACTCGATAGCCGTCTGAGATCGAGTATTGATGGGGCAAATGTTTTCATATTGGTTTTCGGATAATACTTCAGACGAGACGGCTGCATTTTTCCTGGAATGCATTTCGGGAGAAAGCGCTGGAGGATTTCTCCAAACATGGTGTGGCGCTTTTACCGCACCGGCAGCGGTTTGAAGACACTATGGAATTCAAGTAACTCACGGGCACTTTGACGGGAGACTGGCAATGGAAATTCATGAACAACTGCATCATCATCCGCCGCCGATGAAGCACCGGATTTTTTGATGCCAACTTTACTCTTCCTTCTCCTCTGGCTTTGTTTTGGGTATGGGCAACGGCTTGCGCGGGAGCTTTTCGGGCCGCGTAGCGGCATGATATACGAACGATGCCATGATGGCGGACGCCTGCATCAGGTCTTTCGCCTGAACCCGGTCATAAAGATCCATGTTGGAATGATGAGTTCGGGTCGAGTATTCAAGCCTGTCCTGAATGAATTGGAAACCTGGCAGACCGAGAGCGTTAAACGAGAGGTGATCGGTGCCGGTTGTATTGCGAATCGCCAAAGTGGTTGCGCCCAGATCGCTGAATGGTTCCAGCCAGGCACGAAAAACAGGTCGCAGCATGTCGTTCTGTTGCAAGTACACTCCACGGATTTTCCCGCTTCCATTATCGAGATTGAAGTACGTGGAAAACGTAGCATGTTCGGGCTTGGTTTGCATCGTATCCGGGTCTCCGAAGTGCTCTTTGACATAGGCTTTGGAACCGAGCAATCCCTGTTCCTCGCCGGTCCAAAGAGCCAAGCGCACGGTCCGATCCATCCGCACCTTCAACGCCTTGAGAATTCTAAATGCCTCCAACGCGACGGAACATCCGGCCGCATTGTCTGTTGCCCCGGTGCCCCCATGCCACGAATCGAGATGCCCGCCGAGCATGACGACTTCGCCGCGTTTGCTATGCCCCTCGATTTCGCCGATTACATTGAAGCTATCGAGGGTCTCGTCATGAAACGTGGCTTCAACCTCGACCTCGACTTTGAGCGGAATGCTTTTCGCCAAAAGGCGGGCCAGGCGATTGTAGTGTTCCGGTGTTAGGGCGATGGTTGGGGGCCCTGACGATTCGTCTTTCTTCCGTGATCCGGCGCTCGTGGCAAAAACTGTTCCGTTCTGGCTGCGGTGCGACGGAGAATCGGGCGAACCTCCTCCGGAAACGATTCGCAGCAACGCCCCTTCTTCCAGAAGGAATTCATTGAATCGAGTCCTGAAGCGATTCCGTTCCTCTCTGCCTGGCTCATTGTCCGGTTCAGGAAACTCGAAAAAGTCCTTCGGCGACGGAACGATTGCCGTGGAAAGAGTTTCCAACTCAGAATCCGTCCAACGATGCGCGGGCGCCTCCGTTTCAAGAGCAACATTGTGAGGTTTTGAGGTGAGCACAATTTTATCCCGCAGCTTTCCCGTGTACTTTTCGAAATCCTTTTCTGTCTCGATCAGCGCATGAATCAGTTCCGCGCCGACGGGACCGTCGGTCCCTGGTGTCCAGGCCAGCGGAAAACCGATCAATGGCGCGTACTCCGGTTCGATTAATTCGGCGCGGAATCGGCTGAAGGACCAGCCGCGGCCAAACGGACCCCAAGACTCCAACTCCGCTCGGCTGGCTCCAAATTCTTTTAGTTGGTCCACTGTCCACTCGGCGGCTTTGCGGAGACTTGGCGATCCGGTAAGCCGGGGGCCGTGAACATCTGTCAGGTGGAATAAATGCTCCATGACTTGCGAATGCTCGAATGCCTCGGTGCGGATGCGATGAACCGTTTGCAGGTCCATGCGTTCCTCGGCCTGAAGAAGTGAAACGTTCAGAAGGAATGCCAGGGCGAATGGGAAATATTTCATGGCTGCTTTTATCATGAATGCCGGATCGAGCGTCAAGTTGAAGGAGTAGAGATCTGGCTAATCCGTTGTGGAAGAGAGTTTGACTGCGTAATCCGGATTGTCTCGGTTCTCGGTAAACTCGCGGACTTTTGCTGCGACGCTGTGTTCCGGACCATGTTTAATTCGGCGATAGATCCAGGAGCACGGGAATACTTCACTGCGACGGTTGAGGACGAACGGCATGGGGCGCTTGCCCGCGTGTCTGGAGCGATTGTTCCATTTGCCACTGCGAATTCGGCGCAATACTTCGCCGACATAGGCTCCCCAGATCCGGCTCGCCTCCGCTAAATCTTCCTCGGAGTAGGTCTCGATTTGGTGGTTATGGCGCAGGTCATCCAGAATCCTTTCCAGATCCGAGATGGAAGATCGGTCGTAAGTGAGCTCAATTCGGTATTCTTCCCGCGCGCGAGTTCGAGCCTTCTGAGCATTGACCTTCATGATGCCGCCCAACGACCGGGCAAAAAAACTGCCTGATATTGACGCTGATTTTGGCTGGCCAAGGGATCTGACCAGCACGAAGACGATTATGAACAATGCAAGAATGCCAAGCAGCGGAAACATCGCCAAATCATTTTTCGAAGATCAGATCGGAAAGCGCCGCCCGCTTTTGGACGATCACCACCCAACCGGTGTTCAATGGAACCTTCAGTCCGCCCTGGATTTTCCGGCCCTCGACCATCACGGGTTCGAATGCAGCAACCCATTTTCCGCGATATCCGTTTCCGAGAATCGATGTTGGATCGTGATAGTCGCTTTTGAGGAAACCTGGCTCTGAACTCTTGACGGCATTTGGACCGCGCTCGCGAATGCGTCTGTCAGCAAACTGGCGCAACTGTTCCACCAAATTCGCGGACAGCCGTGGCGGTGGGGTCTCTCCGTTTGTGATTTTTTCGTGAATCTCATCCGAGAGCATTGGGTGATGCAGAATTAATCCTTTTTTCTCTGGTTCGAGAATTTCATAGGTCTCCAGATCTGACAAGATGTCATCGTTCCTCAAATTTGCCAGGACGGCCACTTGGCCCGGACCCAGTTTCTGCTGCAAGATTTTAAAGTGGCCCAGTTTGATGGACATTCCCAAGACTCCCAGGAATCGGCGGTCCGGGTGACCGAGCCGGGCGCTCCACACCGGAATGGTGAAAGCCACCTTCATATCATTGTCGTTCCTGCTTTGATATGGAACGGAAAGATAGACGTCGTCGATGTAAGGCGGGTTGCCTGCTTCGCCCGGTTCCAAATCCATTCCATTGCCGTGGAAATAGTCGCGGTGAGAGAAAGAATTCCCGATGCTCTCCGCTTCTGGAATCCTGGCGACTTGGACGCCCGCTGCGTTGCACAGGAACCAGCTTTCGGCATTTGCCGTGTTTTCGTAAGAACGTTCGATTCTTCCCAGCCAGTTGACGAACGAATCTACGCTCAATGGATCAGCCGGGTCCGGATTGTTCGAAAGCAGTCCGATCAATTGCGGATCGCGGGATTCCATTTCGAGGATTCGCCATCGATCGTTGATTTCCATCGCGACCGTGAGAGCGGTGAGTTTGGCGGCCGATTGCAGGAGTTCCCCGTTCGCCGAGACGGTCTTTCGCGCGAAAACTCCCATCGAGATCGATGAAACAACCAATACGATGAGAAGCAGCAGAACTGAAGCAAACGTGACCTGAGCGAGCAGGCGGTGTTTCCGAAACCATCGGAATGATGCTTCCGCGGGAGACTCCTGGTAAGCCTGAACGCGTTCATCGCCGAGATACCGTTCGACATCGGCGGCCAGCGCCAAAGCGCTCGAGTAACGGTCGGTTTCGCTTCGCGCCATGGCTTTCAGACAGATTGCCTCGAGGGAATGTGAGATCTTCCTGGAAATCGCCCGGGGAAGCGTGAACCTGCCTTCCCGAATCCTTTGCCGGATTTCGGCCAAGCTCAACACTTTGCCATCGACGGGCGCTTGTCCGGTAAGGATTTTGTAGAGAACGGCGCCCAGACTGTAGATATCGCTGGCCATTCCGATCTGTGTCTCGCCGCTCGCTTGCTCGGGGCTCATGTAAGCCGGAGTTCCGGCTCCGTGATCATCCAAGCGGTTCTTATTCGTGTTGCCGGTTTGGGGAAGCAAAGTGCGTTCACCGCTTGCCCGCGCGTGTTCGTCCCGCTGAACCGGCAAGGCCAGACCCCAATCCACCACCAGCGTCTCTCCGTAATGGCCCAGCATGATGTTTTCCGGTTTGATGTCCCGGTGAATGATGCCGCGATTGTGAGCGTACGCGATCGTATTGCAGACGGAAACGAAACGCGTGAGGAGGGTGCGGAACTCCAGGTTTCGCTTGTGTTCGTCCCAATGCGCCTCCTGTTCATAGTAATTCTTGATCGCCAATTCGAGGGTCTGCCCGCGAATAAAACGCATCACGTAGAACGGACGGCCATCCTTCGTTTCGCCAATGCCGTGAACCGGCACAATTCCCGGATGATCCAAACGGCTGGTGATCTCCGCTTCACGGCAAAAGCGATCGCGCGAGTCAGAATGGCTGGAGAATCCTCGGTGCAAGAATTTCACCGCAACTTCACGGTGAAGTTGGGAATCAGACGCGGTAAAAACGATGCCCAAGCCGCCCCTGGCGTGAAACTTGGCTTTATTCAGACCAATTTCCACGGTCAATGGTTCATCGCAGATTTCTGAATTCACCGATCCCTCGGTGGATCGGCTCGGGGCGGCCTCAGTCGGATCTTCGGACCAGTCGAGCAATTCGTTTATTGACCGCAATTCGTTGATCTGCTCGCGGAGTGCCCCAGTCAACTCCGGATAGTCCGCGCAGATCTCCTCCGCAGTGGGGAACTCTCCGCGCTCGGAACATTCCTCCCAACGTTCCAGCAATTGATCCAACTGTTCTTCCTTCGACATGGAAATTTGAGTTTGTTTCAGAGGTTCATTGCCGCAACTCGCTGGATCGATCTTCCTTCAGCAGTTTCGTCAACCCAAGCTTGGCTTGCCGCCATCGTCGCTTGACCGTTCGCACGTCCACGCCGATTAATTCCGCCGCTTCTTCTTGTGAGAGTTCGTGATACCAGAGCAAATCAAACACCTCGCGGTCTGCATCTGGAAGTTTGTCAACTTGGCGGTGTACTTCGGCCCATTGAGCGATTCGGCTGGGATCGACCGAGTTTCGTCCTTGATCGGCGGAATTCGAGTAACTGTCGCCGGCTATTCCGAGTTTCACCTGACTGGCGTGGTTCGCCCCGTGCCCTCGGGGTCCGTAATAGTGCCTTGTCAGGTCGATGAGTTGGAATCGAATCTTCTCAGCCGCCAGCCGCAGGAAATGCCGCGAGTCCTTAAGTTCCACTTTTTCCAAAGCTTTCCAAAGACTGAGCATAGACTTTTGAAAAACGTCTTCTGTTTGTTCCCATCGGCGCACGTTGGGGAAATCGTTAAAAATCTTTCGCGTCAGGCGCATGATCCGATGCCAGGCGCAGTTGATCAGTTCCTCCCGCGCGGAGGGATCTCCGGCTGCCAGTCGGTCGATCATTGCTTGGATCTGAGTCGTTTGGTCTTCGTTCGAGGTCATATCTCGAATCCAATATTGTCATCGGGATGGATCCCAAACTCGTCGGCGCAAGCGGGTTGGACACTCTCCGGTGCGCCCGAGCCGATCAGCCGATCCGCGCAACTTTCTTGAATACGATGTTTGGCAATTACCATGCGTGGTGGGCAATCTATGGAGATTCTGGCAGGGATTCAATCCTGCGAACCGGCACGTCTCAATTCGATGCCACGATTGCGGTAGTTCATTGGGTCTCAGTTTGGAATGTCGAGTTCCGGTCCTCGGGAAGCGGTGATCAAAGAAGTTGCGCAACTTTTGCGAGGCACTAGAGTTTTTGTTATGGCCGAGAAAAGAAAGGGTTCGCCCAACGGGTTGGAGAGTGGCAGTGAAAACCAAGGCCGTCGGTTGATCCCTGACTTAAAGAAGCGGGAATCCATCGTGATTGGCCGTGGAGTGGAGTGCGATGTCGTGATCAAAGATGTGAAAGCGTCTCGCAAACATTGTCGATTGACTCGAACCGACGGTGGGTTTGTTTTGGAAGATTTAGGGTCTCGGAATGGAACGTTCGTGAACGGGGAGAAGATTGAGGAGAGCGTCACGCTGAAACAGGGTCAGAACTTCAAAGCCGGGGATACAGTATTCTACATTGCTCGCTAGAGCCTGTTCGAACAAAGGGAGTTGCGGATGTCAGGCAGTCTCGTCGAACTTAGGATCATCCACATTTTCAATATCCATCGCGATACCGCTGCCAAGATCCGCTTCGAGTTCGCTGAGTGCCTGAAAGTTCACCGGTGACTTTTGACTCCGTGACAAATTGACCTTGCGGAGCAGAACCTGGAGTTTGGACTTGTGGACGAGCAGGCAAACGTCGCAACCGTCAGAATCTTGGCCATTGATCTTGATGATGTCGGGGTTTTGGAATCCGAACCAGCTTGCAACCACCTGACTCCCGTTTGCCAAAGGAACCAAAACTTCGATATCTTGGCCGTCCATCAATTCGTTCGATAGCCGGTTCATTTGCTTCTGAATGAACGCTACATAGGCTTCCGCTGTGTCGGAAATTGAATTCTCGGGCGAATCCATTGGTTCGTACAATATTTCGGATCGCGGGAAAACGGCAACTCTAATCCGGAGGGAACCGGAAAGCGGTCTTCCGAGGATTTGAATTTGCATCTCCTGCACTTAGGGGTATGTTCCCTCCGGCAGCGTTGGATTTAACATGGAAATTGAACAGCAAACAGCCGTTCTGTCGGCTCCAGACATCGGCTCAAAGGATATTGAGGATACTTCGATTTATATCGTGGATGACCAATCCGAGATTGGGGTCACGATCGCTGTAATTCTTCGCCGTGAGGGCTTCAACGTGAAATGGCATATCGATCCTGAATCCGCCTTGAATTACCTTTCCACCGAACCGGAGGCGCCCATTCTTTTGCTAACGGATTATATGATGGACGCGATGGACGGTTTGGAACTGATCGCGCGATTTAAGCAAGCCAGGCCAAACATGAAAGCGATCCTTTTCAGCGGATACGATTGCGAAGCCTTGCTGGAAGATTGCACGATCATGCCGGACGCTTTCATTACGAAACCATTTGATGCGTTGACGCTGGTTTCCAAAATCAGATCTGTTCTGGCCCAATAAGAACGCTGCGCTGTACGCCCGATGCTGCGGTATCAGACGGTTATTTGGGACTTCAGGAAAAACTATTTTGTTTCCGAATGAATCGTTTGATTAATCCTGTACTTTCTCCCGTCGGTCTGTTTCTGCTGCCAGCGCTTTGGCTTGCTGCCTTCGGAGCTCCCGTGCAGTCTCCTGTTCCTGCGTTCCCGGGCGCTGAAGGATTCGGCTCAACGACTCCTGGTGGCCGCGGTGGCAGGGCGCTTTTCGTAACAAATCTCCTTGATTCCGGCCCTGGGAGTTTCCGTGCCGCATGCGAGGCTGTGGGACCCCGGATTGTCGTCTTCAGTGTGAGCGGTACGATTGCCCTCAAGACTTCCCTAACGGTGCGCAACCCTTACCTCACAATCTCGGGACAGACAGCGCCGGGCGACGGTGTGTGCCTGCGCGACCAAGCGTTTGCGATCGCGACCCACGATGTTGTTGTGCGCTACTTGCGGAGCCGTCTCGGTGACGAAAGTGGGCGGGAAGGGGATGCTTTCGACATTCTGCATGGCGCCCGAAACGTTATTGTTGATCACTGCTCGGCCACGTGGTCCGTCGATGAATGTCTGTCCCTCTCCGGTGACGACTCGGACATCACCGTGCAATGGTGCCTTATCGGCGAGGCGCTGAATCGCAGTATTCACGCGAAAGGGGAGCACGGATACGGCTCGCTTTCCCGTGCCAATGGTCCGGTTTCGTGGCACCACAATCTTTGGATCCACAACAATGCCCGGAATCCTCGTCTGGGAGACAATTACGGTCGTGGACCCACGTTTCCCACGTTCGACGTTCGGAACAACGTTATTTACAACTACGGCGGCACCGCTTCCGGGCTGACGCAGGGAAAAGTGAAGGTGAACTATGTGGGCAACTACATCCGGCCTGGTCCCAGCAGCAGAGCCCGCACCCCCATCACCGTGGGCAGCCCGTCAGAACTTCAGTTTTATATTCGAGGCAACGTTTTCGAAGGGCGCGATGCGTTTACAAACGACAATTCGATGTTCTTCTCCGTGGTCGAGATCGACGGCCAGCGTCAAGTCCAAACGGTCGATTTTCCGTTTACCTCCGCGCCGGTCAAAACGGTTTCGGCTGCGGACGCGCTCGAGTCCGTGCTCGGCGCTGTGGGCGCGACGCTGCCTGCCCGCGACGCGGTGGACACCAGGCTCGTCGCCCATGTGCGAAGTTACAGCGGGAAACTCATCAACTCCCAAAAGGAAGTGGGTGGTTGGCCCGAATTGAAGTCCACGCCGGCGCCCGCTGACACGGACAGCGACGGAATGCCTGACTCGTGGGAAAATCTTCACGGCCTGGACTCGAAAGAATCCGCGGACGCAATGGTTGACTTCGATCGCGATGGGTACTCGAACATCGAGGAGTTCCTGAACGGAACCAACCCGCGCGAGTTCGTGGATTATCGTGATTCTGAGAATAACACTTCGAGCCTATGAATCTTGATCGATCACATCCAACCCTAGCGTTTTCGCGGCCTCGTTCAATTCCTTGTCGAAGCACACCAGCTTCAGATTTGGCACCGCACTGGCCGCGCCAGCATAGGTAAAAAGGTGACCGGCATCCGTGGCACGCAGCCGTAGGGGACGGTTGAAAGCGCAAAGCCGAGGCCACATGCGTGCTTCCAAATCCAGCCACGTCAGGGCCGAAGAAACCAAACGCCATTGGTGCCATGCCTGAGCGTCAGCGCGTCGCCGACCCAGCGCGGCTTCGGCTTCGACCTGCAACCAGCGCCATGCCCAAACACGCGTCGCCTTGTCCCAAGTCGCAAGTGCCTTCTGAGAATGGGGTTCGTCAAAGATCAGTGGTACCACGGCCGAAGTGTCGAAAAATAATTCCATTCTGCGTTTCTATTATCTACCAATCTTTCTCGGCCCGCATCGATTCCACGGTGACGATGTCTTTTCTGCCGTCCCCGGCAGTCACGGGGGTCAGTTTCGGCAACGTGCCGACATGCGCGTCTTCTAACGAAAGCGTCAGACCAACGTCCGCGAATGCGTTTTTAAGTGCATGGAGTTCCGCAGCTTTTCCTGGTGCCAGCAGCGCTGAACGATGCCCGATTGGCGTGAGATAGGCGACGGGTTCGTCCCTGAGCAGAATCTCAATCGGCTCACCGGACTCGCGTAAGATTCTTAAATACAACGATAATTTGGCCTTGAGTTCGGCTGACTTCACTTTCATGTGACTATGTTGATCGCTCTACATGACCAAGTAAACTACTATTCACAAATCTTTCGACGCGGATTGGCATATTATCACCACCGCCCCACTCTTCGATTTGCGTGGGATGGATATCACTACCGCTCGAGCTGCTGCTGCATTGCAACAAGACAGCGTGCTCCGAAAAGCTTTGGGAAGTGCGATAGAAAACTGTCGAGCTGCTTAAAGATCAGAAAGAAGGCCTTGGGATACAGCGCCGGTTTGCTAAATCCTCCCGACATCAGGTAGCTGAAACTGGAGAATGCTTCCGCGTGCAGGATGGACCAGGCTTCGAGCAGAGACGGCTGTTCGCCTCGGAAAAAGATGCGCGTCGCATTTCCCTGAGCCGCGTAGTATTCGCCCGATGGAGGAACGATTTCGCTCGCATCAATTTGGCTCCGAAATGCGATTGGTTCGTGATGGAACATCCCATAGACGCAATGGCTTGCGAGACTGATATACGGTTCAAAAATGATCAATTTGCCGTCCGGATTCAAGACGCGCTTTGCTTCGTTTAGAAACAGTTGTGGCTTTTCCAAATGATGGAAAACATCGAAAAGAACCACGTGAGAGAGTGCGTGATCGGAAAATGGCAGCGCGTATCCGTCGCAAACGGCATCCAGCCAGGGGTTGGGAAAAAGATCGGTGCATAGCGCGCGCGGAATATGGCGTTTGAGATTCCCGATCCCCGATCCTATTTCGAGGATCCGCCCAGGCGCGTTCGGATCAATCAAACTCAGAATTCTCTCGTAAAAATCGGAATAGATTTCGCGCAAGAGCGGTTTCTTGAACCACGCCTCACGATTTCGTTCGATCTCAATTTGGTGCTGATAGAGAGGGCGGTCCACCGGCGCTCCTTTGGGTCGAGGCAACGAATCTGTGGTTGATAAACTTCAGGCGGCGCGCGGCGAACAACACCATCCGGCAGAGCAGCAAGCCATGCCTCCAGCGGTGAATGTTGGTTTCGCCATACGTGCGCGCGCGATAACGCACTGGCAAATCGACAATCTTGAGGTTGAGTTTCGCCGCTCCAAACAGGAGGTCAAAGTCACCAAACGGATCGAAATCGCCAAAATAGGATCGGTTCTGTTCGATCGCCTCGTAATCCTTTTTGAACAGCACTTTTGTGCCGCAAAGAGTGTCTTTCATGGTTTGTCCGAGCAACCAGCTAAACGCGAGGCTGAAGCACTTGTTCGCAAGCATGTTCAGAAATCGCATGGCTTCATCTTCCATCGGATAGACGAGGCGCACTCCGTTTACGAACTCCGCGATTCCAGACCGGGCGACTTCATAGAACTCAGTGAGTTGCTCCGGTGGAACGGTCAGGTCGGCATCGAGAATGAAGAGTAGATCGCCGGTCGCCTGCGCAAACGCTTCGCGAACCGCGCCCCCTTTGCCGCTGCCTTGCTGCCTCAGAACCTTGATGTTCCGATCTTTGAAATTGGTGGCGACACGTTGGATTTCTTCCCATGTTTTGTCAGTCGATCCGCCTTCCACAAAGATGAATTCCGTGCCGAGCCCCATTTCGGGCGTGCGCCGGACCGCCGCTTCGATGTTTCCAGCTTCGTTCCGGGCGGGAACGATCACAGAACAACGGTAATCCTTGGGAAAGGGAATTCGGCGTTGCGGGCGCGCGAGAAGAATGATGGTCAGGCAGAAGTGCCGGAGGCAGGGCGCCAGCCACCGGTTCAAGAGCGGTTCTAGAAGGGGTGTCCGTATTGGCCATAGAATGCGGGTGTCTGTCCGCACAAGATCCCATCCGGACAGATAGAGCAGGTTTGTCATGTCCGTGGTGGAGAGCCAGTTTTGCGGCAGGGTGGGGGCTTTTGCCCCAGCGCGTTCGGCAGTTACCAGAATCGGATGCCAAAGATGATTGAAGAAGTTAATGACCAGCCGTGTTCGCGGATGAGCGAATGAGTGCAATCGAGTGAGAACGGCTTGCACGTTCGGAAGATCGTTGACGAGATCAGACAGGAGGATGTAATCGAACGTTTCGCTGGCTTTGAATTCCACAGCATCCGCGATTTGGAACTCGATGTGCGGATGCCGCGCGCGCGCGGCGGTTATCATTTTTGAACTAAAATCGACGCCAAGTCCGCGAGCGGGCCCGAGGGCTGCCAACAGATCGCCCAGTCCGCATCCAATCTCGAGCACGCTCGAATTCGGGGGAATCAGAAACGAGAAATAACCCTTGAGGAGCTGGTGATACAGCCGGTCAGATTCAGCGACACGAAACTGGGCGCGATTCTCGTAGAACGATCGGCGGTCTGTCATTCGAAGATTTCATATTCGAATCTCAGCGTCAGAACCAGTCCGAAACATTCCGGTAAGAGAAGTTCATTTTTTGCTTTGGAGAATTTTCGGATTTTGCGACGCTCTGCGCATGTCTGTTGTGCCAGCCGCTACGCCGTCCCAATCCAAATGGAGGAATGTGGATTGGCTCGGGCCGAAGCATTTTTGCGTTTTGCTGTTGGTGCTGATCGTTGCGGCTTTTCCAGATGTTGTTTTTGGAGGCGGGACTTTTTTTTATCGGGATTTTGGGATCTTCGGGTATCCGCTGGCGTTTCATCATCGCGAGAGTTTTTGGCAGGGCGAGATTCCCCTGTGGAACCCGTACAACAGTGCCGGAATTCCGTTTCTTGCGCAGTGGAATACGCTGGTCTGTTATCCGTTGTCCCTGATTTATCTTGTTTTGCCGCTTCCATGGTCTCTGGGAATTTACTGTCTGATTCACCTTTTCCTCGCCGGTCTGGGCATGTATCTCCTGGCGTTCGCTTGGACACAAAGCCGATTCGGCGCGTGCATTGCAGGCATTTCGTTTGCGTTCGGCGGGCTGGCGCTGAGTTGCTTGAAATGGCCGAACAACATCGCTGCTCTCGGTTGGATGCCCTGGGTTGTGTTGCTTGTTGAGAGCGGGGTTTGCATTGGCGGGCGAAGGCTTGCTACAGCTTGCCTTCTGGCGGGGATTCAAATGCTGAGCGGCGCTCCCGAGATCATCTTGTTCACCTGGGGCATCCTAATCGCGCTCGTTGCGCGGCTCCTGTGGATTCGCGGGCGACAGCGATGCGCTGATGATTCCGCGGCGTCTTCAAGCGCGTGGATCGTGTCGCGGCGATTCGTTGGGGTCGCCGGTGCTGTTGCGGGATTGGCGGCTGTTCAATTATTGCCGTTTTTGGATCTGCTTTGGCATTCTCATCGTGACGCTGGTTTTGCCGATAGTTCGTGGTCGATGCCGCTCTGGGGTTGGGCCAATTTCTTGGTCCCGCTGTTCCGCTGTTTTCCGTCGTATCAAGGTGTGTTCGCCCAAGTCGGGCAGTACTGGGTTTCCTCGTACTACTGCGGTGTGGGGGTTATTCTACTGTCGGGAATCGCCGCTTGGCGATTTAGAAATCCCCGCGTTCGTCTTTTGATTTTGCTGACCGTCTTCTCGCTCGTTCTTTCGTTTGGAAGCGCCGGAGTTGTCTATGATTGGGTTGCTGGAATCTTTCCGCCCATCCGGATTGTCCGGTTTCCAATCAAGTTTGTCGTGGTGGCGGTATTCACACTTCCAATCCTGGCGGCGTTTGGAGCTGGAACCGTCAGCCGGCGCCTCACCGGTGGCGGGCAGAACGCGGATGAGGCGCAAGGTTTTTCACATGGCGCAATTCCAATCGTGTGTGTGAGCGCGGGGCTTTTGGCTCTGATCGGGGCGATCACGTGGTATGGCGGCGCTTACCCGCTGCCTACGGATCAATGGTCCGCAATTTGGAGGAGTGCCGCTGGCAGAGCCGCGTTTCTCGGTTTGATTGCGGTCGCGTTGCTTGGGACTTGGAGACTCTCGTTGATCCGCCACCTGCGCATCGCGACGATTCTCGTGTTGAGTGTCGTTTGGCTCGATTTGTTCAGCCATGCTCCGCGTTTGAATCCGACAGTCGAGCCGTGGGCGCTCGAA
This sequence comes from Verrucomicrobiota bacterium, assembly GCA_027623095.1. Taxonomy (GTDB): domain Bacteria; phylum Verrucomicrobiota; class Verrucomicrobiia; order Limisphaerales; family SIBE01; genus JAIPJX01. Next base: position 4,363 of record JAQBVM010000027.1, on the reverse strand, counting down.
AAGGATTTGGCGCGAAACGAATTGAAGCTCGACCCGGGACCGAGGGCGGGCGGTTCCCGCGCTATGTTGACACCGTACGCGGACTATCGCCTAAATCATGTGACCTTTACCAATGCGGTTGACGACTACCTTTTTAGCCGAATGTCGCTATTCGCGAATGCAAATCTGTTGGATAGCATTCCCAAAGTGGACGGGTTCTTCTCGCTTTACACCCAGCCACAAAACCAGATTCGATCGCTCCTGTACTCGTTCACGAATGCGTCCTACCCGAAGATCGAGGCGTTCCTGGGGGTTTCGCATGTAACTTCAGAGAACAGCCTGATTGAATGGGCTCCGCGAACGAACTTTCTCCCGCTCGTCACTGGCGGCCAGCAACCCGTGTTTGCGGATTTGATGAATACGATTCGGCAGATCACAGATCCAGGGTTCGATTCATCTCAAGTTGTCCTTCTTCCTGAAGCGGCGGCGCTAGAGACTTCCGTGAGCGAGGCAGCCAATGTGAAACTGCGTTTGAACCAGTTCAGTTCTCATGAAGTCCGGATCGAAATTGATGCGGATCGGCCTGCTTGGGTTGTGGTGTCTCAAACGGCGTATCATCCTTGGAAAATCTATTTGAATGGGCGAAAAGGACGATTGTTTCGGGCGAACCTCGCGTTTCAAGCTTTTGAAGTGCCGTCTGGCGTGACGGAAGCGCGGTTGGTGTATGAGGATTGGGCGTTTCGAATCGGAGCCTTTATTTCCGTTCTGACACTGTTAACGCTGCTTTGGCTCTGGACTCGGATGAAACCGTTTCCAGGTAACGATTCGCGAGGATGAATGTGAAAATGGAACAACTGGATTCGGATGGAGAATGCCGTGGAGTGTCCGAAGGCTGCCCGAACGCGGAAAGTTGGTTTACACCCTGGCGGTTCGCGATATTTTTGGGGTTTTGCCTGGTGGCGGCTTTTCCCTCAGTATGGTTTGGCAGCCAGACATTCATGTTCCGCGATTTCGGTGTATTGGCATATCCCGTCGTTCACTACCATCATGAAGCCTTTTGGAGAGGCGAATTTCCGTTGTGGAATCCGCTGAGCAATTGTGGCGTTCCGTTTCTCGCGCAATGGGGGACGATGGTGCTGTATCCGTTTTCCCTGTTTTATCTTCTTCTGCCGCTCCCCTGGTCGTTGAACGTATTCTGCCTATGCCATCTGTTCCTGGCTGGGTTTGGGATGTATTTTCTCACCCGGCGATGGACGGGCGGAACGTTTGGCGCGGTATTGGCGGGAACAGCGTTTGTCTTCAATGGGGTGACGCTCTCGTGTCTCATCTGGCCGAACTACGCGGTGGCGTTGGGATGGATGCCTTGGGTCGTCTTGCTTGTGGAACGCGCCTGCAAGGAAGGCGGGCGATTCATCGTGGGCGCATCCATTGTATCGAGTCTCCAATTGCTTGCGGGTGTTCCGGAACTTGGCGTCCTGACGTGGCTGTTGGTGCTCGGAATCTGGATTCAATCCTTCGTCCGCGATTCGGCCAACCGGAAATCCGCGGCGCTTCGAATAGTGGCCATTGTTTTTCTCACTGCCTGTCTGATCGCGGCGCAGTTGTTCCCGTTCCTCGATCTCCTCGCGCACTCGCAAAGAAGTGTTGAATTTGGGACATCGAAATGGTCGATGTCCCTGTGGGGCCTCGGAAATCTGGTCCTTCCGCTCTTCCGATGTTTTCTGACCGCGCAAGGGGTCTATTTCCAGACGGGGCAAGAATTTATGTCGTCCACGTATCTCGGATTGCCGGTTTTGGCGCTCGCAATATCGGCCGTGGCGAGTGTTCGAAAATCGCGTGTGTGGCTGCTAGCCGGATACGGAGTTCTGGGCGTTCTCCTGGCGCTGGGGGAGAGCGGACTGCTTTTTTCCTGGCTGAAGCAGGTGATTCCGTTCCTCGGGATTGGCCGATATCCCATCAAGTTTATTCTCGTGACCAGCTTCGTCGTGCCACTATTGGCGGCGTACGCAATTCAAACGATGCGGGAGTCTTCCAGTTCCGCGAACCCCGTTCAATGGCGCCGGCTCGCGGGCGTCTCCGCGGGATTGATTGCTGTGACCGGATGCCTGCTTTGGATCGGCCGCCTGTATTCGACCGAGTATGACAACTGGCCCGCGATTTGGAGATGCGCCGCTGAAAGAACTTTGGTTCTAGTGGCGGTCGCTGGACTGTTTGGAGCGCGGCTTGTGGTACGGAGGACCGCAATCCAAGGTGTTGTTTCGCTCATGATTCTTTTGGTTGTCGTGTGCGATGCCTTAACCCATGTGCCTAACCAGAATCCGACGCTGCCCTCATACGCGGTGGCGCCCGGTTTATGGGAGCTCAGCAACAAGAAGCCCCCGCCTCGCTTTGGCGCGGGGCGAGTGATGATTAGCGCGCGAGCAGAGGATGTGCTGCTCCTGAGTTCAGTGCCGAATCTCTACGACGATTTCCTCGGAAAACGGCTTGCGTTGTGGTCAAACCTGAATCTTTTGGAAAGAACGCCGAAGGTGAACGGTTCGGCAACCCTTCAGGTGCGCGAACAAAGGCTGGTTCAAACGCGGTTATATGCCGCAACCAATACGACACTCCAAGGGTTGGAAAATTTCCTGGGTGTTTCGTACAAGACCGCGTCCGGCGAAGTGGTTGACTGGGATTCGCGAACCGAGTTCCTGCCGCTGATTACGGCTGGGCAAAAGCCGGTATTCGCGAATGATGATGCCGCTTTGGAGGCGCTCGCGGATCCCTTGTTCAATCCTCGTGAAGTTGTGTTCCTGCCGCCGGAACTTCTGGAGAAAACTCCAATCCGCGAAGCGACTCGAGCCGAGGTTCTCTCTGCGACTGCTGACTCTCATCGAATCGATGTGGAGGTTCAGGCGGCGGAACCGAGCTTGTTGGTGGTTGCGCAGAGTTTCTATCATTGCTGGAGAGCTTATGTGGATGGCGTTCCGGTTCCATTATGGCGCGGTAATGTTGCGTTTCAAGTGGTGTCGATTCCCTCGGGACGCCATTCAGTGAAATTCGTCTATCAGGATAACGCCCTCCGATTGGGAACAGTCATTTCTCTGATGGCATTGGCGGGTGCGTGTTTCTACCTGGTTCGGCGTTCACGAGACGCCGCTTCCCGTCGCTAGACTGCATCGACAAGGTTCGTGGTCCTTATTCGCGGAAGCAATTCGTCTCCAAAACCCCGGTGGGGCGATACTCTGTAGAGCCCTGATCTAACCTTGCGTCGGAGGAACACAAGACAAAGGCGGTATGGAAACACGATAACCTCCAGCCCCTTGCGTTTCGATGACTCCTACTCATCAATGATTATCCACAAGGAAATGATGCATCAATTTGATCGGGATCGCCGCGGCTTGGGACAAGCCGCTGTCCGATCGCACGAAGCTACTCCACGAACAACTCGGAGATGCACCGTGGAGCGCGGGTTTTTGGGCGTTTTGGCTTTGCGGGTTGGAGCCTTGGGGTGGGGGACTGAGGTGGAGGCAATTCCCGGGGCGGGCGCTCCTTTGTACATCACGCAGCGGTGTGCTTGGAACTGCTCCCTCCGTTTCCCTTGGACTGTTTCTTCGCGACCGTACTTGCGTTGCAGTGAAGGCGGCAACGCCTGGGAAGTGGCTGTGTCCACCAGGAATTCGCCCGCCTTGGCCGCGGCTTCTCGCGGGAGGTTCACGGCTTTCAGGCCGCGGCGTCCACGAAGCCCTGAATCTGTTCGTCGAGCAGTGCAAGTTCGTTGACGGAAAGATTCTCTTCGAGATGGCGCGCGAGGTCGCTGTAGGCAATGAGGTCCAGTTCAACAATCGTTTTTGTCATGGAAGGGTTGTCTTCGAGACAGGATAAACTGCACCGAGGGGGGTTCAAAGTCTGGAATTCACCGCACCGTCAATGCCGTAAGCTTCCACACCAGAATCTCAGTATTTGTCGCCTTCGGCCGCGACAGCCACGGATGGAAAAAAGAGGTTCAACCCGAAGTGAAAAGTGAAGATTAAGAGAAAACATGTGCGATCAACCATGGGCACAGAATAAGCGATGCCGAATCTGAATCAAGCGGCGGGAGATTCTCGGGGAGAGCGACCTCCGAGGATTGGACGCGGATCGGGGCCATGAACCGTTACTATTCTAGGGTAGGGCTGCGCTGCCGCGCAGCCCATATATCAGGGCGGCGCAGCAACGCCGCCCTACCGCGTTCGTGGGGACAGAACCGTGCATGGCCCGGATGACATGGATACGAGGTTCAGGAGTCTAACCTTCATCCGAGTGATTCGTAACACCATGGAGAGAAGTCTTTGTTTTTTTGCGAAGATTTTTGGGAAGTGGACCACGGAAAAGGACCAAGTTGCAATAAGTCGGAATTCGTGTC
>JAQBVM010000372.1 GCA_027623095.1 Verrucomicrobiota bacterium | reverse complement strand
CGATTGTTCGCGGCAAAGACTAGCCGACCGCCTCCCCGAGCGTCACACACAGTTACCGAAGCAACACGGAGATTGTTGAACTTCCAGCTCTGGGGAACTCCTTCTCAAAGTCATTTCGGATTCTCCGGAATCCACGAATTCTCATGCAGTTGGCCGCAGCATGGAATGTGCAGAAGTCTGTATTCTCCGTCAGTGGCGGCAAATCCGACCGCGTGCCGTTTCCTGAGACCAAATAACCCGCTGCAGTCGGCGAAGTAAGCAACCGCATTACCATCAGAGGAACTTTCTTTGGCAATCCTCTTTGCCTTGACTCCCGCTTTTCCAAGAGCAAGTCGGAGTCTGTCGGTGTCAGGGTCTGGCGGCTGGGAGTTGGGTATTCCCGATTGGAGCAGGTTGAGAATTGGCAGGGCTGGGGATGATTCCGAGACGAGCTCAGTGTCGAAATCCAAACCAGTTATGCCACACTGTCGTGTTTCGTCAGCCAGCAGGCGACGTCCGGTCCATGTGCAAATCCTGATTTCGTCGGGATGTCCGAGTCGCCCGGTCTTGTCGGAAATTTGGGCTTTATCTCTCCGCAAATGACGTCCGCTTACTGCGCACTCGACCATCAGGCGCGTCAATACGGTCTCGCCGGTGACTGAACACGTAGTGATCTCAGATGGAGCGACGCGCAGTTTGGAAACCGCACAGGCGACCAACTCTGTGGCGAATCCAGTTTTTCTAGTTTCAGGACAGATTTGGAGCAATCGGGAAAGTCCCCGCTTCCCGGATAAATCACTGGTCCCTATAAGATTCCGGTTGACTCGCTTCTTGGTGATGGAACAAACCTCTGTCTCATCGGGGAGGAGTTTGTTGCCGATTTCCTCGCAGGCGATCAATTCGTCCTCCGTTGCCATCCGTCCACTCACGCTCGATGCGATGAGAAGATCGCGGTCAACAATCTTGCCGGACGCTTCGGATTTACCGACCTCGTCTTGCAGAAGGCGTTTTCCAGACGCCGCACAAACGACTATTTCGTCGGGAAAGCCAAGACGTTCTGGGTTTTTCTCGGAGCGGATGAGTAAATCGATACGGGCGAGCCGATTACTCACAGATGAGTGGGCAACCTCCGATGGCAAAAGGCGTTGGCGGGAGAGTTCGCAGGTAACCAGTTCGCTTCGATGTGCTCGAAGCCCGGATAGTCCGGACGCCTCCATCTGGTCAATTCGGCAAAGTAACCCAGACGCATGGCTCTTCTCTAGCTCGTCGTTTAATCCAACAATCTGTGTGATTTCACAAGTGGCTGCCATCGATTTCAAAGCTAGTCGGCCTGAAATGCTCGATTTAGCCAAACAGCGGAGGTCAACGCGCTTTTCAGTGATCGCGCAGACTCCGAGTTCATCTGGAAGAAGCGGCACTCCTGACACTTCGCAGGCGACCATCTCGTCCTGAGTTGCGAGTCGCCCGCTGACAGGGGAGGAGGCGAGTAGATCGCGGTCAACTAGCCTGCCGCTAACTTCGGATCGCCCAACTTCGTCGCGTAGCAACTTCATGCCGGTCACCGCGCAGATTTCAAACTCGGAATCGACTCCCTTGCGCCCCGGAGCTTTTGCAGATGGACTGAGAAGATCGGGACGCACATACATTCCACTCAATTCAGATTTCCCGGCCTCTTCCGGTAAAAGCCAGTCTTTGGAAACAGAGCACCGAACAAATTCAGTCTTGTGACCCCGCGATTTGGAAATCGCTGATGAGACAACCTCGTCCGAACGCACGAATTCTCCAGAAACATCACTTTCGATTCCTTCTGTGGATAGGATTTGCTTGCCCGTGAAAGCGCAGACCCTGAGTTCTTCTTTCAGCCCCCGCTTTTCTGAGATCTGAGATCGCACTAGAAGTCGGACATCGACGGTCTTTCCGCTGACGTCTGACTTTCCAGCTTCGTCAGGAATCAGGAATATACCCGTAATCGCGCACGTCACGACTTCGTCCAGGCGTGCAGGGCGGGATGAAACTCCGGAATACACAGCTTCATCTTTGTCCACCCATGCACCGGACACGGCGGACTCCTCCGCTTCGTCGGCGAGAAGCCGCTTTGAGGTCACTGAGCATTGGACCATCTCATCACGAAGCCCGTGCCTGTTTGGATTCTTTTCAGATGCTACGAGCAGTTCCTTGCACACGAAACAACCGCTAACATCGGAACATGCTCCTTCTTCCTCCAGAATGAGCGAATCGGTCTCCTCGCAAATACGAAACTCAGACCGGTGACCGCGAATTCCAGACTTCGCCGAGGCGCTGACCTCGTCGATCCGCACCATGCGCCCCGAGATCATACTTTGTTCGAGTTCGTTGGGTAGCGCTTGCGCCCCGGTTACCTCGCACCTCAGGAACTCGCTCTGCAGCGCTCGTTTCCTGCTCACGTCGGAAAATCGGAGCTGGTCTATCCCAACGATCCTGCCGCTAAAGTCTGATTTACCGAGCTCTTTGTTTAGTAATCGACGACCTGACACATCGCAGGTTCCGAAAAACTTTGACTGGGCCGTAGTTCCGCTCATGGCCGAGGTCTCCAAAAGGTGTAGAAGCACTTTCTGATTGCTAACCGCGCAATTTCCCAGCCAGGTTTTCGGCACGTCTCTTTTCGTTGAGTCGCAGCGAGACTTTTCCGGTTCGGAAAGCACCTTCCCGGTTAAGGGGACGATATGGATGGAGGCATCGAAAGAAGTCTTCCCGCTTGAATCGCTGAAGACCGCATCGACTTCGATCGTGACGTAGCGGTCTCCGGTCGCTCCAACAACATCTGCTGCCAGAGATGTCTCATATCGGCGCGATACCTCATTCTGTTGAGCGACAGTCCGACCGGCGCGAGCAACCTCTTCGACCAAACGCGCATCGTAGAAACGGGTGAACTCGCCGATGTCAGAATCGGATTCAACCGCTTGCACAACCAGTTTCCGAGCCTCAGGCAAAACTTCCGAGATTTTGAAATCCCTGGGTGATTCACTGTCGGGTCCGGGATCTGGAAGTCTTCCGTCCTCCGGGCAGCAATGCCGAACTCCACACAATGTTTCGAACCGGTCGTGGGAGATGGAAGCTGTAGCTCGGACGGCGAGGTATCCATTGAATTTTAGATGCTCACGCCGGATAACCCACTCCTTCACGGCGAGTTGCGCTCCAAAGGAATTCACCCAGTTTTGCAGGGCCGACTTGATGTTGTTGCGAGATTCTTCGACGCGATCTAACACGCGGTGGGCGTGGCGCTTGCGCCACTCACCCAGGAGGCCCTCGAACGCGCGGCTCCCTTCTTCATACAGTCGGATCGAGCTTCCACCGAAAGTCCCCAAGCCGGTGCTGAGTAGGTCTGGGTCTTTTTCGTCGAACGTAGCGGTCCAAGGCGCTCGCCCTTTTGGAGCGACCTTAATTTGTTGATTCGGTAGTTCGCTGATGGATGCACCTTCGCAGACGAACGCTTTGCGGCAGAAAGTCGGCACATCGAATCTTGGAGGCCTGGGTTTCAGTTTGGGGACGGTGGGACCGGTCCGGTGCATCTCGTCCATGCCTCCGAGCGTCTCTTCAACGTGTTCTCGCTCCGCATCGTAGATCTCCTTGGCCTTCGCAATCGATTCCTGAGCCTTGAGGAGTGCCGCCGCAACGTCCTGTCCCATCAATGCCCTTATGACAAGGTTTCGCAGTTCCTCCTCAAATCGCTCGTCGTCATCGAAAGTCGATGCCTCCAGGATCGCCTCAACGTCGCCGATGGTCGCCGCGATCAACTGAAGCTTGGAAATCAGTCGGGCGACAATGTGGTCTTCAACGGAGTCTTTGACTGTCAGGTTCAAGACTTCGATGTGCTGGAAGTTCGATCCAAGGCGTTGAACACGTCCAATCCTCTGCTCAAGAACCATAGGGTTCCAGGGGAGGTCGTAGTTGATAATGACGTTACACACTTGGAGGTTCAGTCCGACTGCGCCAGCGTCGGTGCTTACCAGGACATTCGCTTGGGGAGGATCGGATCTGAACGCCTTGATTGATTTCTCGTTGGCTGCCTGGCCTCCGCCGCGAATCGTCGCGACTCGAATGCCCTTGAATTGAAGTCCCTCGCAGATCAGTTCAAGAGTTTCTAAGCGCCGCGTGAAAACGACGGCTCGCCATTCTTGTGGATTCTTTAAACTAAGCGCTCCGATTATTTCATCGAGCTTTGCCAGCTTGCAACCTGTGCCAGCGGCTTGGACTCCTTTCTCGAAACGCTGAAGGATCGATGAACTTAGAGTCCCAGTGCCGTTCATCCGGCGCACTTGCGCTAGAAGCGCCCTTGGACTGCTCATTAGCGCCTCTGCGAGACTCATTCTCGCGAGGGCGTTCAATTTCTCGATGGCAGTGCCGACCAATTTCTGCAAGTCTCGCTCAGCGGCGGACGCCTGGCATTGAACTGGCATCACATGCCTGGTAGGAAACGCGAGGTTGGCATCCTGCCGAGAGGTTCGGACCATGTAATCCTGGACTCTTCGTCGAAACTCATCCCTCGTTCCGTGGCGCAGTTTGCGGGCGGTGGTGGTGCCGTCAGCCACATATCGCTGAACAAATTCACTTGGATCGCCCAAGGGATTAGCGTGCCCTTTTGCGGTGCTAAGGCAGTCGATCAGCGAATACATGTCCCATAATCGGTTTTGAATCGGGGTGGCCGTCAGCATCAACACATACTTAAAGTCACGGTTCGAGAGTGAGGCGTGAAGTGTTTTCGCGAGCTGCGGAGTTTTTGCGGTTCCATACAAATTTCGAAGTCTGTGGGCCTCGTCCAGAATCAACATGTCGAACGACGCCGTTCGAATCGAATCCATGCGGTCGCGTGCGCTTTCGTAGGTGGTGATGACCACAGGAACAGAATGGTGAAGCCAAGGATTCAGTTCATTGCCGACGCCGTGCGCGGCGTGGATCCCGAACTTTTCGGCGAGTTCATCTTTCCACTGATTAAGCAGCATTTTGGGACACAGAATCAGCGCGCGCCGGACTCGCTTTCGGGTCTGAAGCTCGTTGAGAACGAGGCCAGCGCTGATGGTTTTCCCTAAACCCACGTCATCCGCGAAGAGCGCTACAGGGGCTCGTCGGCAGAAGGTCATCAGATTCTTCACCTGATGCTCATACGGTTTCAGACGATCGGACCAGTGTTTTCGCGAGAGAATGTCCTCTTGGGTCTCGATGGTGATCGGCGAAGAAAGCTCGTATTCGATTGCAGCAAGATGCAATTGGAAATGGTCATCGGATGGAGCTCCATGAAGACTGCCAATGTGGACGGAGTGGATCGCCCAACGAGACTTCTCCTGCGATGCTGGCGCGCCATTCATCGAAGTTGGCTAAACGGGAGTTTCCATATCCTCTCGATGAATCGCCGAAACACACCGACTCACATTTCCAGCGCTTTCAATAGTGCTGTTCACTAATAGGCATTTGGTTTCGGATCGTCAATCCACATTAAATCTTGGACATGGATTGGAGCAAGAAGGAACGCTGGGAAAACGATGAGAAACGGAGATTGATGCCTTGGAGCCCCATCGTCGACGGCCCACCGATAGGCCCGATCCTCCCATGATCCTCTTCGGAAAGTAGATTCAAATGCACCATCACCAACCTTCGATGCGCGTGTTCCAGGTGTCGCCTAGGAACATCCCGGTCACCTTGCCGTCCTTCTCTTCAAAGCGGACGATTTCGCCGATCGAGTGGAGACCGGTGGGTGCCATCAACCGGAACCGGCCATCGGCCAGCGGTTCCAGCACCATCTTGGTTTCAGCCTCGAGGCCATTGTCCGGAAGCAGAACCAATTGCTTGTTAAGTAGCACCACCTGGATAACGCCATCGTGGCCGGAAAAGCGATAGCGGCCGGCGAAGCGCGCCCAGCCATCGTCCCACAGCGACGTCAGCTTGGGCTTGGCGGCCTTGGCCACGGCGTCACCCACGGTGGCGAGCAGCTGATCGGCGATATCGCCGGGGTTGGCTCACACCCCGTGCTGCTCCTCCGGCTATTTGGTGCTCGCACTGTGGGTGATCGAGCATAACCTGCCTCCTCAGGGAGGTGGGTTGTGGTGTGTGAAGCAAAGGAGGGGG
>JAQBVM010000371.1 GCA_027623095.1 Verrucomicrobiota bacterium | reverse complement strand
GATGAGACAACGTTTGACGGATGCTGCGAGCTCTGAGGAACGAGTATGAAGGAGCGATCTATCATCCGCTGCGAGCGGCGAAATGAAAGTGTAGGAGAAGCGACGAACGTATCGTTTGACCCGCCGGATAGACGGCTTTGCCCGATGTGTATTCAATCTGACTCGGTGACGATGCCTCGTCGAAGTCTATTTCGAAAGCTACCTGCTCAGCGGCACTGTATGCCAATTCGAAGGACGTTGGCAGTGGGTAATCCGTGCCGCGAAGTAGGTGAACCGAGCCCATCAAATAAACGGTGGCAGTTGGGCTCCGGACGCGCCAGAGAAAGTCTTTGGCTTCTGCGTGTGTGGCCGACAGATGGTAGGCTGACCAAATCGTTAGAAACCACCATCTTGTAGAAAATGCTCTCATTGTTCGTTTGTCCGATAAAACTTCACCCCTTGTCCTGCCGTAGCTTTACAGCGAAGGTAGATGATAGATAGCCCCAGAATATTCAACCCGCAGCCTCCTTGGCATGGGACGATTTGTGCGACCTTCCTGATGCTGTCGTCAACCCTCTTTAACGAACCATGCTATGGGTTGACTCCTATGACAGGAGGCTCGCGTCTGAAAGAAAAATCCGGGCCGCCTGCTGGTGGCCTGGAAGGCAGGCTGGTTCCACCTGATTGAGGGTCCAAACATGGACTCATTCCGCGGGAGCGTCACAGGTCGCTGGACTTGAATTTCTTCTTTTTCTTCGAGGATTTGTCCGAGTCGTTGTCCTTCGCCGGCATGGAAGTCTTTTTCGGCAAATGATTCGCCAGTTCAGCCTTCAGCCCGGCGTGCTCAGGATGCGCAGCGAGATTCGTCCACTCGTGCGGATCGGCGCTGCGGTCGTAGAGTTCCTCACTGCCGTCCTCATAACGGATGTAGTGCCAGCGGTTGCCCGTTACACTGGTGTTGCCTTCGCCGAAGGTCGTGAGCACCACGCGATCCGTGGTCTGTACGGGGTTCGCCAGCAGCGGCGCCAGCGAGCGACCGGCAAGCCCGTCACGAGGCGGCAATGAGCAAAGCTCGATGAGCGTTGGATACAGGTCGAGCAAGCTGGCGACCTCGTTGCAGCGCGCGCCGCGTGCGGCGGTCTTCGAGGCGGCATCCCGCGCCGGCGCGACGATCAAGGGCACCGCCGTCGAGCGCTGCCAGCCGGTCCATTTGCCCCAGTGCTGTTTCTCGCCGAGGTGCCAGCCGTGATCGCCCCAGACGACGATGAGGGTGTTGCCCGCGTTCGGTCCCGCGTCCACGGCGTCGAGCAGCCGCCCGATCTGCGCGTCCACGAACGACACACACGCCAGGTAAGCTTTCACGCCCGCCTGCCACTGGTTGAACTTCACGACCGACCCGTGCTTGCCCGCCGTCGTCCCTTCGAGCGCCAGCGCCTTTGCGGCGGGCCCCAGATCATCGAGGTCATCGGACTTCACTTCGGGCAGTCGGATGTCCACACCGTCGTAGAGGTCGAAATACTTCTTGGGCGCGAACAGCGGGATATGCGGACGGTAGAATCCCACCGCCACGAAGAACGGCTGCTCGTGCTTCGCGCGCAACGGTGCGAGCGCCCACGTCGCACTCTGCCCGTCGCCCATGTCGTCGTCGTCCGCGTCGAGCGGGCCCCAGTCGAAGGAATCGCCACCGGCTTCATCCGGCGTGCGATCGCTCGGCATGCGGTTGAGCGGCAGCACGACCTCGCGTCCTTTGAGATTCACGACATGCCGCGGGTTCGTCGTGCCCTTGCTCGGCAGTTCTGCGGCCGTGTATTCCACCTGCTCTTTGGTGAACGGGCTCCAGCGCTGGTGCGGATAGAATTCCTCGTCGAACAAACCCTTCGTCGAACTGTGCAGCAGTTTGCCGGTGCCCCAGGTGCGATAGCCCGCCTGCTTGAAATGCATCGGCAACAGCGCGTCATCACCGACCACCTTGCGGATGCTCGCCTTGCTGTTGGAGAACACGCCCGTGTCGAACGGCTGCCGCCCGCTGAACACGGCCGCGCGCGACGGATTGCACAACGGCGCGGCGCAATGCGCGTTGGCGAACACGACGCCGCGCTTGGCGAGCCGGTCCAGGTTCGGCGTCTTCACCTGCGGATGCCCGCTCAACGGCCCGATCCAGTCGTTCATGTCGTCGATGGCGATGAACAGGACGTTGGGGCGCGTGTCCGCCGCCTGGGTTTCACGCAGAGGCGCCAGGACGCCGAGCAGCAGCAGGAGAAAATGGAACGGGCGCTTCATGGTTTCTTCTTTTTTGAAGTTTTCGATTTCCCGGCCCCTTTGAGTCCGGGCGAAATCTCGCTTTTGATGGCCAGGAAGTGATCCAGGGCGGTCTGGAGTCGGCGGCGGTCGGATTCGTGCGCGGGATCGGTGGTCACCGTTTCGCTGTAGCGATCTTTGTCGAAGGTGACGGGGATGTCGTAGAACTTGCCGTCCTGATTGAGGCGGAAGCGGCTTTCGCGGACGAAGTAGCCGCGGCCGTAGTTGATGAACACCTGTTCGCGGTCTTTGCCTTCCTTTCCGAGCAGGACGTGCGAGAGATCCATGCCGTCGAGCTGGCGCGAGAGCGGTATCCCCGCCACCGACGTGATCGTCGGCAGCACATCGGCAAGGCAGAAGAATTGTTCCCGGACGCCCGGTTGGATCGTCCCCGGCCACCACGCGAGCATCGGAACGCGACTGCCCGCTTCGGTCATGGTGCCCTTGCCGCCTTGGAGATTCATGTCGGCCAGTTTGCTGGTAATCTGCCGGCCGGTGCCGTTGTCGCCGGTGAAGAGCACGAGCGTGTTCCGGTCGAGGCCGTGTTCGCGGAGGCGCGCCAGGATCTGGCCGACCAGATGGTCCATGTAGGTGATCATGTGGCCGAAGGCGCGTGTCTGCTTGTCGAGATCGCCGGGATAGCGGCTGTGCGCGAGCTTTTCCAGGTCCGGAGGGATGATGAAGGGCGAGTGCACGAGCGCCATCGGATAGTAGATGAAGAAGGGTCGGCTCTTGTTCTCGTCGATGAAGTCCAGCAGGAACCGGCTGTAATAATCCGGCCCGAAATCGCTGGCGGAGCCGTCGAAGAGTTTCCCGTCACGATAGATTTGCGGCGCGTAGTAGCGGCTGGATTTTTTCCCCGCATACTGCCAGGTCCACATGCAGTATTTGTCAAATCCGTGCTCGACGGGCTGATCGGGAAACTGGTCGAACTGCCCTAGCTGCCATTTCCCGGCGATGGCGGTGCGGTATCCGGCCTCGCGGAAATAGTGGCCAAAGGTCTTGATCGCCGCCGGCAGCCGCACGTCTTCATCCTTGCTGATCAAAGCCTGGAACCCGGTCCGGTTCGGATAGAGCCCGCTCATGATCATGACGCGGGTGGGCGTGCACAGCGGGGTGGCGTAGGCGTTGTTGAACCTCTGGCCCTCGGCGGCCATGCGGTCGAGGTTCGGCGTCGTGTAGATCGTGCTGCCGTAGCAGGCCAGACCCTCCGCGCCGAGGTCGTCGGCCATGATCACGATGACATTGGGGCCTTCGTTCGCGGAGGCTGCAAAAGCGCTCCATCCCACGAGCAGACAAACAGCAAGTTTCATCGACTGATTCATTGTGCTTATTCTTCGATTCTCCGTTTGCGATTATCAGAATGATCCAACCGGCTATTTCTCGGACTTCGCGTATTCGTCCCAGTGTTTCTGGATCACGTGCACGTCGGCGGGTTTCGATGTCACCAGGTAGCGATAGCATGAAACGTATTCCTCGGTGGGCGCGATCTTGAAGGGACCCTCGACCATGGGGGAAAAGCAGAAGTAGGGTTTGTTCGGGTGAATCCGCGCGTGTTGGGGCGCACGGAAAGTTTTCGGACTGCAAAAGACGGCGGCCGATACGTCCTGGCCGTCAATCCGGCCGGAGAATGCCACCCAGTTGGGGCGGGTGTGATTGCCTTCCCAGCGGTCCTTGCCGTCGCTGGTGAGGAACTGCAGGTCGCCCGGCTTGATGCTGTGGTCTTCCTTTTCCTTCAGCCACTGGTAGTTGCCGCGGATCGCCATGCCACCGTAGTGGTGTTTGGCCAGGCTCAGGGGCTTGTCGGTGACGCACTGCTGAACGCTGACGATGTCGAAGAGAAAGTGGTCCGCCGGGGTTTGATGAACGGTGACCGTCCAGATCTCATGGAGCACATCAACCCACTTGTCGCCGACCATCACCATGAAGGCGTGTTTGACGCTGAAGGCGACCTTTTGTTCCTCCCGCTTCCGGTCCACCACCTCGCGAAACTCGATTCTGCCGAGATCCTTCGCCTGGTTCCAGAAGTCCACTTCCTGTCCGTTGTAGCCTGCCTTTGTCCAGGCAAAGAACAGCGCGTGTTGATGGGCATGATCCTCGGGATAGTCGCCCGTGAGTTCCTGCCCGGTCGGGGTGTAGATGGGATGGATGTAGCCGCTGCGGCTGAAGTGCTTCTCAATGCCTTCGGGAATCGGTCTCACCGTCTTGACGTATTCGAGAACCGTTTTATCGCCCTGACTGATGCGGATGGTGTCGTCCGTCTCAGCCAGGCCCAACTCACCGCCTCTAACCGTCATTGAAGCGATGCTGAACGAGTAGAACAGCGCGCGTATTTTTGTGGAATATGGCTTCATTTGGTGCGCTTAAGCAGAGATGCGTATCATCTTCATGGATGGTGTGCAACCCCAGCGGGTCGTGTGTTTTCGCGAAGCTCTTGGTGGAAGGCTTCCATTTGTTTTCTCAACCGCGCGACGACTTCGGGGTGTTTGGCGATCCGGTTGTTTTTTCGCCGATGTCGTCCTTCAGATTGTAGAGGGCTGACGATGGTTGCGATTTCTGACTCGTGGTTTTTCGGCGTTCTTTGATGAGAGCCTTTCGCTCATCGCGGGAAAGTTTTTGTTCCTCCGCCTTCGCCTCGACGATGCCCCAGCCCGCCGCTTTTAACGCGGGGTGAATGTGCTCGGCTCCGGTCTCGGCTTCGTTCATGGCTTTTTGAGGGAATATCTTCCGGTCTTTTTGCCGCCGATTTTTTCCACCATTCCAGCTTCCAACAGCGGGCGCAGCAGATCCATCGCGCCCTGGCGGGAAACTTCCAGCGCCGCCCACAGTTCAGCGGGAGCCATGCTGCCGTGGTCACGCAGGAGCTTGAGGAGTTGCTCCTGCCGCGGCCGTAGCACCAATTTCCCGGGGGATTTGACGTTATAGGTCTGCACCCGCAGCCACACGTTTTCCAGCGTCTGGCGCACGCCCACGGCACTGTATTCCAGCCAGCCGGTGAGATCTTCTCCGGCCACCCGCACGGCATCCAGCGCGGCGTAGTAGCCCGGGCGATCCTCCCAGTAGAACTCATCCACGGAGAAAATGTGATGGCTGTCGAATCCGCGCCGATAGAGTTCCCAGAGCGCCAGCGCACGTCCCGTTCTGCCGTTGCCATCGGCAAACGGGTGGATGTGCTCGAATTGGTAGTGGAGAATTGCTGAGCTGAGAACGGGGGATAGCCCGGTGGATCGCTTGTTCCACCATTCCAGCAGTTCAAACATCAGCCCCGAGACATCGGCTGCGGCGGGAGGAAAATGTTTACCCACCCGGACTTGAATCGTCCGGTAACTGCCCGCCATTCCCTGATCCATCACACGGTCTGCCAGAATCCGATGCAGCTCAAACAGGTCTTCGTGGCGGATGGTCTTTTTTTTGGCGTGCTTCTCCACGTAGCGCAGTCCGGCGAAGTAGTTGAGCACCTCGCGGCTGGAGCGTGCGTCGGAGGCGACCAGTTCACGCCCCTCTTCCAGCGCCCTCACCTGCTCCAGCGTGAGCGGATTGCCTTCGATCGCCGTGGAGGCGTGCCCGTTGCGCGTGCGCGTGTCCTTTTGCAGCGCGGGAATCCAGGAGACCTCGACCGCCGCCCCGAGAATCCGTTCCCGCAAAGCCGCAATCCCCTCCACCAGCGAAAGCAGGCGGGGAGTGATCGAAAATTGTGGCTCGTAGGGCACGTGATAAGTCAAGCGTAAGTCCAGTTCTCAGTCAAGCCGCTAAAGTTCTCCCAAATCCTCGCCTAAGCGGCGGGGTGAAAAAAATTCCGAAGGAGGGTGCCTG
>JAQBVM010000370.1 GCA_027623095.1 Verrucomicrobiota bacterium | reverse complement strand
AAAAATGGCCCCAATTCACCCACTCGAGTACACGAAGAGCCGAAACAATTTTCTGACTGGCGCGCCAATGATTCAGGGCGAGGTTATGCACTGTGCGGTAAAGCCAAGGTCGCGGCTGGCGTACCGCGTCAAATTGAATGTGCAATTTCATGAATGCTTCCTGGACAACGTCCTGAGCAAGGTCGGAATCGTTCGTGAACTTTTCGGCATAAACTAACAGCGGCGTCTCTAGAGCGTCAAAAAGCGCCTCAAGCGATACCTGTTCGCTTGGTTTTTCATCACCGTGATTGGGCGTCGCCACCGCTATTTCCGGATTTCCCATCGATTGCTCCACGACGACACTCACCCGGTTCGCCGTTGTATTCCAATGTAAAGACACCGCGACACGCGGTTTCTTAGAAGATTAGTCGAAAAAATCTCCGCATTCCCCTCCGATTTCTTTCAACAAAAACTCTGCTCGATGTAGCGCGGACGGGCAATCCGCCATACAGCCGATAACCGATCGGCGCTACGCTCTCGGCTTGGTTCATCGTCCCGATTCACATCTGTGTTTGGGAGGTGTTCCATACCATGAACCGAAGAAAACGTTCGATGTTCGATGTTCGTGGCCCCGATTCGCATTCATCTCAAGAACTACGATTCCTGGAAGGACAAGTTTATGTCGTATGTGCGACACAAAACTGTCCAGGCAGTTCATGGTCCCAATGCGCGTCCAATCTTTGGAGGTCGGGGCTACCCATGAAAAGGCAGGTCCGTCTGTCAGCGCGGGCCGTGTTTCGAAAACGATTTCGGTCGATTCTCAGTGGGTTAGCGCGTACACAACGATGTTGATGCCCATCGGATACGAATACCGCTCGGAGAAGTTTGTGAAAAACCACTCATCGACACCTTCCTCCTCCCAGCCGTCGCTAAGATCGGTGTTCCAGCAGATCAAAACCATGATCCGGCCCCTATCGTCGAAGATTGCCCTGTAATCCGCCGGTTGCGGTTCTTCCCAACTGATCTCATCCTCCCATGTCCGGCTTGGACCGGTATGATCGCGCGTTCGGTGTGCGGAATCTTCGCTCGGAACCTGCGGCTTTTCTTTTAGCGGAAACGGCATCTTGAAGATGGAATGATCCAAAGAAAGCGACTCCGGCTCGCGGTCAGGAAATACTTTCTTCAACTCTCGAGTCAAATGGTTCCACATTTCATTCCCCCAAAAATCATCCACCATCATGAATCCTCCGTTCAGTAGGTACCTGCGCAATATCTCCGCCTCGTTGTCGCTGATAACGATGCTGCGAGGATCCATCACAAACGTGAACGGGTAATTGAAAAGGGCAGGATCATCGATGTCCAAGACCAGCCCATCCGGATTGACTCGCATGGAAGTGAGCTGTTCGAGCCGGTACGAGAAATTCAAATCCGCATTGGGAAAATCGCCCGCCCAACCGCCGCCCCTGCGCCCGCTCGATTGATATCGCAACCGGACAAACGTGAAGATATCGGACTTAAATCGCTCATTGATCTTCCATTCGGGGACTCCCCCTCGCGATGCGGGGTCACGGTCCCTCATAAATCGAGCGCCTGAATTGCGCCCCGAGCCCGGCGACCTTCCTCGATCCGGTCTGAACTGGCCGTGAACCAGCCAGAGACCGATCGAGAGGAAAGCCGCCAAAACAAAACTTTCGACGATGCAACGGTTGAATCTCATTGTATTCGGAAACAAAAGCATAGTAGGACGGAGCGTTCGGTAAAGCGATTACTGATGTGCCAGAAACGGCTTGAACCATAGGGTGCAATCTGATGTCATTCGATGATTGCACGATTTTTAAAGGTCGTGGAACGGCCAATAAGCGTTCAATTCATTCGTTTTGGTTAACTGCCACATGTTCTTTAAGCGCAAGAAACTCACACCCGCCAGGAAGATCTCACGGATCGCCGTCTGGACGACCTTCGCAGTCGTGGTGCTCGTACGATTCGGACTTCTGGGAGATTATTACAAAGAATTCAATCGCAATCAACGCCAGGAGCAACGGGAGCAAGTGCGCCAGGAGCGATTTCAGCCCGACGGACGCAATCGGGAAAGGCGCCGGCGGGAGACCGACGTGCGCAAGCCTGTGGCGCCGGTGCCCACCGATATCTACCGCCTTCATATTCAGATCGGCGAAAAGGACGTCGAAACTTTGCGCCAATATCACTGGAATGGCTGGGGCGGACAGCAGCAAGAACGCCAGAAGATAAAAGCAACCGTTTTGGAAGGCGACATCGTGTATGCCGACGTCTCGATCAACTTGAAGGGATCAGCCGGAAGCTTTCGAAGCATTGATGACAAACCGGCTTTGACCCTGCGATTCTCGAAGCATGAGAAGGACCAGCGGTTCCACGGATACACGAAGTTCTCGCTGAATAATTCCGTTCAAGATCCTTCGTATATTAGCGAGATACTCTCCAGGGAACTTTTCGAAAAGGCGGGAATTCCGGTCCCAGCGGCGGAGCACGCAACCGTCATCGTCAACGGCGTGGACAAAAACCTGTACGTTCTCACGGAGGGATTTGACGAAAAATTCCTTGGCAGATACTTCAAGAATCTCACTGGTAATCTCTATGACGGCGGATTTTGCCAAGACATCGATATGCCGCTTGACACGAATTCCGGGGAGAACCCGGATGACCGATCGGATTTAAAGCAACTCCTTGAAGCCTCGCTCGAACCCGATCCGGCCAAGCGCTGGGATCAATTGGATCGCCTCCTCGACATGGACCGGTTTATCACGTTTGTGGCAATGGAAGTGATGACCTGCCATTGGGACGGTTACAGCATGAATCGAAACAACTACCGAATCTTCCACGATCGGGAGACAGACAAATTCATCTTCATTCCGCACGGCATGGACCAGATGTTTGGCGTGTCCAGATCGCATCCCCAAAGCGACATTATCCCAAGACAGTTGAGCGGAGTTGTGGCTCGATCAGTGCTTTCGCTGCCCGAAGGCCTGCGGAAATACATCAATCGAGTCGCCGAACTGCGGAGGACGGTTTGGGACGAGGCTGCATTGACAAACCGGGTTCGGGAACTTGCAGCGAGGATTCGCCCCGTGCTCGAGGCCTACGGTCCGGACGTTGCCCGGGAGAACGATTTCCATGTCTCCAGATTGATCGAAAGAATTGTCGAGCGGTCGAACAGCATTACAGAACAACTCGCCTGGTACGAAGCGCAGATGAATAAAGCGGCGAACGAAGATCCCGCGGACGCGGCGCGTTAAGGTTGAGTCAGGCCCACCCACTTCCTGAGTTTGAAAGAGCGCCCGCGCCGATTCTTCCAATTGGCGACCACATCAAACTCCATACCCGCGTCAGCCGATAACGAAATCGGGATTTCGTACCTTCCTCCCGGAGGGATTTTTTCGATCGGCAGATGATGCATTGCCACGGCCCTCGGTATTGGGTTCTGATTCTCACCCACTACATGCATGTCGAAGTCGAAGACAATCACGTGTGAAGTGTTCTTAATGACGAAGCGTTCGTCGAAACCCGCGGCCTGGGTTATTCGAATCTCAATGGAAGGATCCTCGTGCGGCCCCATGCTTCCCCTTCCCCAAATGAAAAATGCGACCATAACCAGAACACAAGGAAGCCATCCCAAGAGTATTGGCATCAGACGAGACTCGCCAGGAGCGTTGGGGAACATGAAGAATGTCACAGCGATCGCCAAGGCGAATGCTGATCCAAACGCCACAATCCAATGGAGGAGCTTCATGGCTGAATGGTTGAACGAGGAAAGCCTGCCCCCTTTCCTTGGAAGAATCAAGCTTTCGATTCGAGACTTGCCTGAGTTCTTCCGGAGTGTTACAAGATGGAACGGTGGTTGCATAAATCATCACTCAACCCCGTCCAAATCCAATTTCCATTTAGCGAGCCTGGAAGCTCGACTATCCGTTTCCCCGTGGCGAGAGACTTCTGCTGGCACACGCCGGGATCTGTTGGATCAACGCGGACATCGAAATTGTCCAGCCGATGCAAGGAAAAATGACGTTATGGCAAAAAAGACAGTCGAAATTAAATCAGACGAAAAAAGACTCCGAGTGATCATCTCTGGCGTTGCGCCGGAGATCGACGCGGGGTGCTTCCCAATCAAGCGATCGATTGGCGAGAATGTCAAAGTGGAGGCGGACATTTTTACCGACGGACACGACGCGATTTCGTCCGTCCTGCGCTATCGCCGTGAATCGGAGTCAAACTGGACCGAGACACCCATGGAAGCTCTCGTCAACGATCGCTGGGCCGCTTCATTTGAGGTTACGGAGCTCGGCAGTTATTATTATTCGCTTCTCGCATGGGTGGATCATTTCAAATCCTGGCGCCGGGATTTCGAGAAGAAGGTCAATGCCGGGGTGGATATCACCATCGACCTGCTAGTCGGTGCGCAACTGGTGACGGAGGCGGAGAAGCGGGCAACCGGAGCCGACGCGAAGCAGTTTCACGTCTGGGGCGCGGAACTGAGCGACAAATCTCCGAAAAAACTGGCGAAGCGAACGCAGATTGCATTGGACGAGGCGTTGTTCGACCTGATGATCCGATACCCGGACCGCCAGTATGTCACGTACTATGAAAAGGAGCTGCGCGTGGTGGTCGATCCGGTGCTCGCGCGCTTCGGCGCGTGGTATGAGTTTTTCCCGCGGTCCATGTCTCCGGTGCCGGGCCGGCACGGCACGTTCAAAGATTGCGAAGCGCAATTGCAGCGTGTGTCCGAGATGGGCTTCAATGTGCTTTATTTTCCTCCGATCCACCCCATTGGCCGGAGCTTTCGCAAGGGCAAGAACAACAATCCGCAATGCCAGCCCGGTGAGGTGGGCAGTCCATGGGCGATCGGAGCGTCGGAAGGGGGGCACAAGTCGATCCTCCCGGAACTGGGAACTTTGGAGGATTTTCGCCGGCTGGTTAAGCGCGCCCGGGAAAAGAAAATCGAGATCGCCCTGGACATCGCGTTCCAGTGCGCGCCGGACCATCCCTATGTGAAAGAACATCCTGCATGGTTCAAGAAACGGCCTGACGGGACGATCCAATACGCGGAGAATCCACCCAAAAAGTACCAGGACATTTACCCGTTTGATTTTGAAACGGAGGACACCGCCGGGTTATGGGAAGAATTAAAGAGCGTGTTCGATTATTGGATCGAACAGGGTGTATCGATTTTTCGCGTCGATAATCCGCATACCAAGGCGTTTCCATTTTGGGAATGGTGCATCGGCGCGCTCAAGAAAGAACATCCGGAACTGATTTTCCTGTCGGAAGCATTTACTCGCCCCAAGGTGATGTACCGTCTGGCCAAGCTGGGCTACACGCAGTCCTACAATTATTTCCCCTGGCGCAATACCAAGGCTGAGATCACCGAGTATTTCACGGAACTGACAAAGACCGAAGTCAGTGAGTATTTCCGGCCCAACCTTTGGCCCAACACGCCGGACATCCTGCCGCAATACGTTCAAACAGGAGGTCGTCCAGCGTTTGCGGCACGACTGGTCCTCGCGGCCACTCTGGGCGCCAGCTATGGCATTTACGGGCCGGCCTTCGAATTGTGCGACAACCGCCCTCGCGCCGCCGGGGCCGAGGAATATCTCAATTCTGAAAAATACGAAATCAAGCACTGGAACCTGAACGCCGCCGGCAATCTCACTGAGTTTATTTCCAAAGTGAACCATATCCGCAAAGAGAACCCGGCCCTGCAAAGCAACGAATCTCTCGAATTTCATCCAGTCGATAACGAACAGATCGTCGTTTACAGCAAGGCAACCGAAGATCTCGATAACGTGATCCTGACCGTGGTCAACCTGGACCCGCACCACATCCACAGCGGCTGGGTAGAGCTCAATCTCAGGCAACTCGGCATTGAACCCGAGCACGGCTACCAAGTCCATGATCTGTTGACGGGCGCGCGGTATCTCTGGCGCGGCGCTCGCAATTACGTGGAACTCAATCCCCAGTTCGTTCCAGCTCACATCTTTCGGGTCCGCCGCCGCATCCGATCGGAACAAGATTTTGACTATTACATGTAGGAAGCACGCTGACCTTTATCACGGTCTTTTTATTTGGAGCGGTGCTTGACGAGGGCTTGGAAAGGGATTTGGGGATTGTGCTGACA
>JAQBVM010000369.1 GCA_027623095.1 Verrucomicrobiota bacterium | reverse complement strand
TGACGGGGACTTCCACCCCGCTGTGTGGTACGCATTCACAGGCGCACGACCGCGGTTTGTCCCAAACCGCTGCGCACCCAATTTGCCAGGACTTTCGGATTTTTTTCCATACTCTCTGCCCATCCGACGCGCTGCGGACTGGGACAGTCCGCGGTCCGTTTTCAGTTCGGACCCCGGCATGTCTCAAACCGCTGCGCGTCCAGTCCCTCAAACCGGTATCCCACATCGCGAATCGTTTGAATGAAGGCCGGATGGTGCGGATCCGGTTCCACCTTATTTCGAAGAGTCGTGACGCAACGATCCACGCTTCTTTGAGTCACAATCAAATCCCGCCCCCAGACTCCGTCCAAGATTTGATCGCGCGTCAGAGCGCGTCCCGCTTTTTCGATCAGGAATTTGAGCAAGCGGAATTCCTTGGGCGTCAACACGATTTCGGTCCCGTTTCTGAATAGCTTGTGGGACGCAAAATCCAGTTTGCAGTCGCCGAACGCGGCCTCGGTTCCGATCCGTTCCCGATTCGTTCGCAGCCGTGCTTTCACCCGCGCCAGCAACACGTCAATGCTAAACGGTTTCGTCACGTAATCGTCGGCGCCTGTGTTTAGTCCCAGAACGACGTCGGACTCTTGTCCTTTTGCCGTCAGCATGATGATCGGGATGGTAGAACCTTCCTTTCGCAACCGTCGGCAGAGCTCGAATCCGTTCATGCCGGGAAGCATGATGTCCAGCAAAAGCAGGTCCGGTTCGAATTCGTGCACCACCGCAAAACCCTTGATCCCGTCCACGGCGATCCGAACGTTGTAGCCGCTGAATTCGAAGTTGTCTTTCAGCACACGCAACATCGTGGGATCGTCCTCGATAATGAGAATTCTCTCGAATTTCATGAAACTGTCTCAATAAAACGCAACAATCTCCTGTAAACATTCAATCCAGCCTCGACCTCAATCTGCCGGCACGATTTCTCGGGATCTCCCGAATGTCCGCCAGGTCTTGCCTTGCCAAGCCGTAACCTTGGCGAAGGTTGGGAGTGCGGCAACGGAGCGAAGCGCAGTTACCGCTTTTGCTTGAAATCAGATCGCCGATACAATCCCGATCCACAGGAACTCTCCGAAGTGACAGCGGTGAATCGCTCCGCTCGTCACCGCAGTCCAAGGCGCTCGCGCGCAAGCCGCTCATCGATTGTCTGCGGGCTCTCACGAATGCGCTTCTCCTTCATTCGCGATGGGAATTCGCACGCGAAAGGTGCTTCCCCGCCCGGGTTCGCTTTCGACCTCAACGACGCCGTTGTGTGCTTTGACGATGGTTTGCACAATGCTGAGACCCAGGCCGCAACCACCTCGCTGTCGCGTCAGGCTCTGGTCCGCCTGGTAGAAACGATCAAACACACTCTTGAGTTCTTTCGCACTCAATCCAATGCCATTGTCCTCGACTTCGAAGCACACGGAATCGCCATTCGCGCGAACTCTCAGCCGAATCCGTTTTTTGTTTTCGGTGTATTTAAATGCGTTATCAGTCAAATTGATCAGGACCGTGGTGAGAGCGTCTCGATCGGCACGGACCAGCGGCAAGCCGGAATCCAATTCCACTTTGAAATCGCATTGGACTGCTTCTGGTGCATGGCCGGCGCTCTCAGGGCTGCTCGAAAGAGAAGGCATGGACTCCTCTTCGCCATTACGAACGTTCGCCCGCGCAGTACCGCCAGTTTCGATTGAGGCGGGAAGTGCTGGTTGAAATTTATCCCCAAGCGCCTCCACTACTTCGTTGACGATAGACTCCGGTGGCAGGACTGCGAATTGGAACCGCTGTTTACCTCGTTCCATTCGCGAAAACGTCAGGAAGTTTTCGATCAAATGGCTCAGACGCAGGTTTTCCTTCGAAATCAACTCTAGGTATTCTCGCAACTGCTCTTCGCTGCGATAGCGTCCGGATGCGAGGGTGTCCACCAGCGCGCGCATGGATGCCAGGGGAGTTTTTAATTCGTGGGACACGGTCGAAACGAGATCGTTTTTCAATCTTGCCAGCCGCATTTGGGCACCGACGTAACGCGCGGCAAGAAGGGCCATTGCCAAAATGACAAAGACCACGAGCCCGCCAATGGAAAGGTAAAACCGTGTCTGCCGTTTCGACGCTGATGAGAATGGGTCCGTGCCTTGAAATTGAAGACTCAATTGCCAGCCCGGCATCAGATCACCCGCTGGCTGGGTGGGCAAGGGACTTTTGGTGGAAGGCTCGTTCCCCGGTGAAATCAACGAAATCGTCAATCCGGGAAGAGCTTGCGAGCGGAGAACGTTGGCCAATTCGGACTGAACCCTGGCTTCCCGAAACAGAGCGATTCTCGCGGCGTTCGTCGAAGCGATAGTCCACACTCCGGGAACGGACGTCTCCCGCAAATCTCGTTCCGCTGGAATCGGACCGTCGCTCTCCAAGCAAAGGGCGGCCAGGCGTTCCGCTTCGAGGGTCGGAAAAGTCTCCGCATCCGTTGCATGCTCCGTGGATCCGATTTCTCCCGCTATGAGTTGTTTGTTCCCAAGCGAGAGGATTTCTTCCATCAGAAACCGCCGCTGACTCGAAGAAAGAATGGGATCCCCATAATCATTCAGACGCGTTTTGAGCGCCTCAAGTGAGTTCCGCGGCACCGAAGCATTCGAGTTGGTTTCAAGTTTCAGCATGAGCAGTTGAACGTTGGGAACGAGCGCCGAGCCTTGGGCGCTGAGGGTGTTCTTGAACTCAGGACTCTCCGTCAGACGTGACATGAGACCGAGGGCGTCGTCTTTCTTTCCGGCTTTGAGAAGGCACCCTGCCTGAGATTGCAGGGCTCGTGCTTGCGCATGAACATTCTCTTCACGCTCAACAATCTTTCCATACGCCTCCGCCGCCCCGAGGTAATCCGACTTCTGAAATTCCAATTCCCGGGCTTCGGTCCAGTCCTTGCCTTCCGTGGCGACATCCGGCGGACTGCTTTTCATTGAGGTGGGATAAAGAACCGTGTTGGAAGCTCCATAAACCAGAACACCGTCCGCAAGGCCGGAGCGAACGAGGGATGCGAAAACTTCCGAGGGAGTGCCTTCCGTCGCGAGCAGTCGGGCTTGCCGGTTCTTCCAAAAGGCTGTGATCTCCCGTCCCACGGAAACAAGGTGGTTTTCGTAAACACCCGACAGCCGCTCATGCACCGCCAGTTGCTCATTGCGCATGGCAATCGTCATGAACCACAGGACACACACCGTCGGCACCAGGGCAACGACGCTCAGCACAACGAACGGTGTCGTTTGCTTCGGTTCGACTGTGGAGGAGGCTGCCATTGTAAAAGACTGACTAATTGAACTATACGTTGTCTGAACGCTCAATTTCTTTTACAGTGCCAGTGGATAATCGAGAATATCCGAAGTGATTACACCATAGGGGCGCGGCAATCGAATTAAGGGAGAGGCAGAAAGACGCGCCATAACATCTGTCGGCCTTCGGATACGCTCCATTTAATCTTTCGGAGGGCTCACTGCTTCTCCATGGTCGTAACAGTCGGCAGAAAGTTTTCCATTACCCACAGTTCGTTTACTCCCATGTTCCAATTCAGAAGGAAGATTTCCCCTTTTGAGGAATCCAGTCCAACGATTCGATTCAATTTCTCGATCGCGGGATCAATCTGTCGCACGTTCCCTGTCTGGGCGGTGATGATCCAAGCTTGCATATCCCTTGCGCCGGTTGGTTTCTTCGTATTCCGATGGAAAATAAGGTGATGAGAATCTGCACTCCATTGAAATCCGAATAACGTCGGATAGTAAATCTGCCCCGGCGCTTTTGCGGTGGCAACTTTGCGGACTTGATTCTCTTCGATCCGCAAAATATGCACCAGACTTCCATCGCCATCGATCCTTCCTGCCACCGCAACCAACGTTGGATCTGGCGATGGAAACGGAAGCAGCAGGCTCGGCCACCGCATCAATTCCAGTGCCTGGCCGCTCTCTAGATCCAGCCGCGTCGCGACCGCTGGTTTCTCTTCCGAGACGTCGCCTGGGACGATCGTATAAAAGACCACCTTCAGGTCTGCGCTAAGTTTGAAATAGTATTGAGCGTTCCCTTCATGTTCGTTGAACAACGCCGTTGTCGTCTCCTGCTTTGTCCTCCGGTCCTGATGCATAAGGAGGAAACGTTTCTCCTTAATGTCCCGGAATACAAATGCCAGTTGCTCACTGTCGCCGGCGACCGCAACGATTTGATTCGCCTCGATTCCCGCTCCCGGAAGCAACGACGCGGCACCGGTTTTCGCATCGACGAGCATTAGCTCTCGTTTTCCGTCACTGTGTTTGGCTATATGGATTAGAGCTGTCTCGTCACCAAACCAGATGGGAGCCTCGGCGAGCTGAGGTGATTCCGCCGCGTAAAGCCGCCGGTGTAGGTGCGTCGTAACGT
Organism: Verrucomicrobiota bacterium; assembly: GCA_027623095.1. Lineage (GTDB taxonomy): Bacteria > Verrucomicrobiota > Verrucomicrobiia > Limisphaerales > SIBE01 > JAIPJX01. The sequence continues at coordinate 1,730 of JAQBVM010000369.1, read as the reverse complement.
CAAGGACATAGAGTTCCGGCCATTGAATATCACCGCGCCGCGAGATGAGATACGCACAGTATCTCCCTGACGGCGACAGAGAGGCGCGCATGACGCCGACGGCGCTTGGAGGATGGGATACGGATCGTGTTTTGCCTAGCAGCTTTCCGGAATCCAAATCGAGTTGGGCACGGAACAAATCCAATCCTCCACTGGAGATTCCATAGTAGAACGCGCCTGTCTGAGAGATTCCCAGAGCGGAAACTTCTCCGATGCTGCTCTTCAGCAATACCGGCTCACCGTTCGATTTGCCATCCCGGACATCAACTTCCCAGATGTCCATGCTGCCGTTCCGGTCACTTCGAAAAAGCAGACTCGACGCACCCGGTGTCCATCCGATCAGTTTGTCGTCTGCCGGATGTTCAACCACCGAATGCTCCGTGCCGGTGCTCAGATCCACCACATAAACATCCGATTCCGGATTCTCTTCATTGGCGTAACTATAGGCGAGATACCGGGAGTCCCAGGAGAAACTGATTCTGTCGATCTGACGAAACGGCAGCGATTTAACTGTTTTGACTGATCCATCCGAAGGGGAAATCAGCCTGATAGAGGAGGCTTCTTTTAGAATGTCGGTTGCGACAGCGATAGAGGTTCCATCGGGTGACCATGCTTCGGGCCGGACCCATTCGTTAGTCATCATCACGCGAGGATTAGGATCATCAAGGGAGATCAGGCGCACTTCGATCTTTCCATCCTTGGGATACCATCCATACGCCAATTGCTTCCCATCTGGCGAAAAAACCGAGGTCTCGGCGAATTCGCTGGATTCTTTCCACGAGCCCTTATTGGTTAATCGACGATCTTGTCCTGTGGATAACTCGCGAACGGCCAAATCGCCGGTCTCCCAATCTGTGAACGACAGAAGACGACCGTCCAGGCTTACACAATGGCCGGGCTCCGACTCTGGAGCGGTCAATTTCCGAACAACGATCGAGTTTGCCGCTTTTCCCAACTCGTTAAGTTTTTCCCTAGCGATGGCAGATGGTTCGGCTTGATCAGAGAACTGCTCGATGATTTTTCGAAAGGCGACTTCCGCCTCATTTTTCTTTCCCTTCTTCAACTGGCATATCCCAAGTCGATATTGCGCCTGCGCGACGAGCGCCCGATTCGCTTCACTCTCCGCGACAATTCCTTCATAAATCTTGATCGCCGCATCCAGGTTCCCCTCCGTCTCCTCGGCGTAAATGCCTTTTTGTAAAAGCACGGAAATCGATTCGGCCGCGGTGGCGTCGATCGGAACCACAGCCCACAACATGCAAAGCAAAACGGCCTTGAAAGATATGAACCACGGAATACACCGAATACACGGAAGGGGAGGGGGCGAGTGAGGCAATTCCGGACGATCCGATGCTGCCGTCATTTCGCGCGCTGAGCCCTGGTGATGATTGTCTCTTTCCGTGTGTTCAGTGTATTCCGGGGTTGATCTCATGAATCGAAGTTAACAAACGATTGTTACCGTTTTATTACCGCCCGAACGTTTATAAATGTATTTCTCGTGAGTCTGGGGAGGGTGAGACTCCTGTCGAACCCATTCTTTGATGGAAGTTAGGGTTCGGCGGGAGCCTCACCCTCCCATTTTCGGGGTGACCGGCACCAACTGGTGGGCCGACGTCCCGGAGGCCAAACGAATCTTCCTCGGGACCCGCTTCCCGGACTCGGGGGACCTCAGCCTACGCCAAGGCTATGGC
>JAQBVM010000368.1 GCA_027623095.1 Verrucomicrobiota bacterium | reverse complement strand
AAACAAAGCCGCCGACGCCAAACGCGGCTTCCGCGACCGCCGCAAGCAAACCCTCTTCATCGACGCCCGGAAACTCGGCACCCTCATCGACCGCGTCCACCGCGAGCCGAACGACGGTGCCAATTTGCTCGAAGAACTCGGAATCGCCGCGTAACCTCACCTCAGCATGGCAAAACAAACACAGCCCAAGCATCCGCTCGCAGAAGTCTTCGGATTTCCGGCTGGCGACATGAGCACCGCCGCGAACCGGCACCGAACGAAGCGGCTTTGCCCGTTCAACAACAAAGTCCCAAACTGCACGAAGGACAAAGCGCAAGACCCGCTTGGTGTTTGCAGTGTGTTCCACGGAAACGAGGCGGTCATCACCTGCCCGATTCGCTTCCGGCAAGGCTGGATGATTGCAGACGACGCGGCGGATTTCTTTTTTCCGGCCAGTGCGAAGTGGACAACCCTCACTGAGGTTCGCTTGAAGGACGCGGAAGGCGGCTCGGCTGGCAATATTGACATCGTCCTCTGCGCTTACGACAAGGCGGGCAAAGTCTATGATTTCGGAGCGCTGGAAGTCCAAGCCGTTTACATTTCCGGGAACGTGCGGAATCCCTTTGCGCATTACATGGAAGCTCCGACAAAGAACGCCGGAATGGATTGGACGGTCGAAGAAAACTATCCGCGCCCGGATTACCTTTCCTCCTCCCGCAAGCGCCTTGCTCCGCAGTTGATTTTCAAGGGCGGCATCATCAACGCGTGGGGCAAGAAGACTGCCGTTGCCCTCAACAAAGGCTTCTTCAACACGTTGCCCAAGTTGCCGGAAGTGCCGAAGGCGGAAGCTGACATTGCCTGGCTGATTTACGATTTGAAGCCGCCAACAACTGCCGGAGCGCATTACGAGTTGTTTCGCGAGCGGACTGTTTACACGCGCTTCGAGCCAGCCCTGAATCAAATCACGAAGTCGAGCCCCGGGAAGGTGGAAGATTTCTTGCGGCAGCTTCAGACGAAGGTTGACGAGAAGCTAGAAACTCCGCCGACGAATCGGACGCTTGAAAATCCGTTTGGGAAATGAGCTATGTCACAAACCTACTTATTGCCAGGCTTTGAATCCGACGACCGCGACAAGCCCGTAAACGTCGCTTCTGTTCCTCAGCGAAGTCCGTTCCGCTATCCGGGCGGCAAGACATGGCTCGTCCCGCTCTTTCGGCGCTGGATGATGAGTTTGCCAAGTCAACCGGCGGTGCTGGTTGAGCCATTTGCCGGGGGCGGCATCATCAGCCTGACAGCGGCTTTCGAGCAGTTAGCCGAGCGCGTCGTCATGGTGGAACTTGATGAGCAAATTGCCGCAGTGTGGCAGACAATTCTCGGCGGGGATGCGGAGTGGCTTGCGAAACGCATACTTTCGTTCGAACTCACCGTTGAGTCAGCCAAGGCAGAGTTCGCAAGAAATCCGAAATCGCACCGTGAACTTGCATTCCAAACGGTTTTGAAAAACCGCACGGCGCACGGGGGGATTCTCGCCGATGGTGCCGGCGTCTTGAAAAACGGTGAAAACGGAAAAGGAATTCTTTCCCGGTGGTATCCGCAAACCATTGCGAAACGGATTACGAACATCGGATATGTCACGCGGCGCATCGAATTCATTAAGGGCGATGCCTTTGCGGAACTCACACGCTTCCGGTCTGACCGAAACGCCGTGTTCTTCATCGACCCTCCCTACACCGCCGGCGGAAAAAGTGCAGGGTCGCGGCTTTACAACCATTCGGAAGTTGACCACGACCGCCTGTTCTCGCTCTGTGAAAAGCTCCGCGGCGATTTCTTGATGACCTACGACAACGCCGGGGAAGTTCGCGCGCTGGCCGAGCGGCATGGGTTCCAGACAAAGCCAGTGGCAATGAAGAACACGCACCACGCCGAGATGAACGAGCTTCTGATTGGCCGCAATTTGGGCTGGGTTGAGAATGGCGGTGTTTTCCGCGAGGAGGCTACCAAATACCGCGCAGTCTCACCGAAAGAACAGCACGAGAAGAGGCGAACAAGTCCACGCCGGAGGCTTAAAAAATGACCAACACGACTCCAGAGCGTTTCGTCGGGCCGTATCCAGACGTGATGCCGACAAGAAGATGACAGCAAATCTCCACCAAGCCCGCACCTTTGCCGCCCTGCGCGACACGCTGTTGCCAAAGCTGCTGGGCGGGGATTCGAGCGACACCGAGCCAACCAATGAAATGGAGAAAATCCAGTGAGTCAGGAACTTCTCAGCATCAAAACCCGGCAAGTGTTCCGCGAAAACATGGTCGGTTGGGTTCTTCGTGAAATCACGGACGAGTTCGATGCTGCAAAGGTTGACTGCGACCTATCCTACCAACCCGCGGTGAGTGGCCAACGGCGCACCCTTGTCGAGCAGTATTACCGCACCGTGGATTGGACTGACCGCGCGCAGGTGAGCCGAGTTCTGCAAGTCTTCGAGAACGTGCTCCATCGGGCGGAAAAGTTGGGGCAGGAGGCGACCTTTACCCCGGAAATCCAGGAGCAACGAAAGAAGGAAGTCGAGAAGCTCATTCACTTTCTACAACGGGACGGGTTCCGGTGGGCGGGGAGCAGGATTGTTTCGGGAGCGGGTCTTCCCTCTTTGGCGAGCATCAAGGACACGGCATCCGTGTTCGATGCAAAGCACATGGCCGACCAGATTCGCCGAATGGAATCCTCCGTGGAATCGGACCCGAGTCTCGCCATCGGCACAGCGAAGGAACTGATTGAAACCTGCTGCAAGACCATCCTTGCCGAACGCGGAAAGCAAGTGACCGGAACGCCTGATGTCTCGACGCTCACGAATGAGACGCTCAAGGAACTGAAACTCGCTCCCGAAGGAATACCCGACGCCGCTCGCGGTGCGGATGTCATCAAGCGCCTCCTCAGCAACCTTGGAACTATCGGCAACGGTCTTGCGGAACTACGCGGTCTCTACGGCACGGGCCACGGCAAGCACGGCAGCGCCACCGGGCTAGGCGCACGGCACGCGAAGCTGGCAGTTGGAGCCGCAGCAACGCTGACCGTCTTTCTTTTCGAGACCCACAAGGAAGCCAAACCGTGACCCGATGCCGCATCCGCCGAAATTCAACGAATAGTTGCCATGAAGACCGAACTGAAAACACGCTCGTTGAAAAGTCTCGCCGACGCACGGTTGGCGAATGAACTGCGTCCGAAGCCAGAATATCAGCGTGGCACGGTCTGGAAGTTGCCCCAGAAACAAGGGCTCATCGACTCGCTGCTGCGCGGCTACCAGATTCCTCTTTTTTACGTTCACTTGGAAGAGAGGTCGAACAATTACACCGGCGGGGTGGAGAAGACTGCTTGGATCGTGGATGGGCAGCAGCGTCTGGATGCTATCATTGGTTACCGGCAGAACGAATTTGCTTTGCCGGACCCGAAGAAAGCAAAACCGGGTTCCGTCCTCCCTCCCGGCACAACAGCACCGCCTCCTTGGACTGGAAAGAAATTTGAAGACCTTACCTCTGAGGAAAAAGAGAGACTCCTCGGGCGTGAACTTCTGGTGATCGAAATGACGGCGGACCATCCGAACGAGGTCCGTGACTTATTCATTCGCCTCCAAGCGGGAACACCGTTGACTGCCCAAGAAAAGAGAGACGCTTGGCCCGGTGACTTTACCAACTTTGTCATTCGTCACGCGGGCAAGCCTGGACATTCGCTCTCCAATCCAAAGCGTTTCTTCAATCTCTTCCCTCGTTCTCGCGGTCTGTCAGTGGACGACGGCGTTCACTACGTGGATGGGCTCGCTGAGACCCGCAAGTTTTTCGCTGGTTTGGCGATGACAATCATGGTTCGGGAACGCGCAGAGGTGGATTTTGTTGATCTAAAGGGAGCGACGATTAACGACTTCTACCTGGATAACCTAGTTTTGGAGGACGGCGACCCGGCCGCGCTCCGCGTGGTCCGCGTGCTTGACCTCGTCGCACAGCTACCAGGATTCGAGACCTTACGAGAAGGGAAGCCCGTGTCTTTCCAGTGGGCATTTCATCTCGCTCTGCTGGTGGATTCCCTGAACGAAGGAAGATACTCGCCTGTCTGGCGGGAGGACGTAGTCAGGGCTTTCCTCGCGTTTAAGCAGGAGGTCGCAAACGCCCAACTTCACTATCGAGAGACGCACGAATCCCGTCCCCACTACGACCGCTTCGGCAGATTACTGTCTGGGTCTGGCTCGGACACCGCAGAGGTCATCCGCATCCGGCATTCGTTTCTGTTGGCGCAGGTGTATGCGAAAATCCGACTGATACCGCTCGATCCTCAGCGCCTTTTTGACCCTCTCGAAAAGGAAGTGATTTGGAATCGCGACCGGGGAATATGCCAGAACCCGAATTGCATGCGATCGGAGCGTAAAGTTCCTTTCCGTGATGCGACGGTTCATCACGTCATCGAGCACACGGCTGGTGGGGCCACGACTCTCCAAAACGGCGTTTTGATTTGTCCCGAGTGCCACACAGACCGTGGGGAAATGCAGCGCCTTGCTCCGCGCTTCCAAGAATACCTCGACCGAATATATGCGACTCCCGGCCAGCAACTCCTCGGTGCGGGTCCGGGCGCGGGCGACGCACGAGGCGAAACCTCGTTTAGCCAGGCGACACCGGACCAAGATACGGTAGATAATGGATTAGCCGCGCCAGCCGGAGGGCTGAAAATCGTAATCGATTGGGGCGCTTTGGATGTGGACCGCGAGACTCAGACCTTATCGGGCGGGCCCGCGTCGGACATAATCGTGAAACTCCTTGTCGAACTCATCGGTGCTTTTGGCAAACCAATGGAGCAGCAGTTGACCGAGTTGCCGGTTGTTCGCTATCCCCTTTCGAGAACGCCTGCGACGGCTTTTCTCAATGGCGCGACGGGAAGGCCATTCGGGTCCCTGCCGGTTCCCGGAACGGACCTGCACTTTTGCCCGCACTCAAGTAATCCCGAAAAGATCACGCGTCTCACAACGTTGTTTTCTCGGTTGGTTCTGCCTGACGGTAGAGGATTTCCTGAAGGCAGTGTCCAATGTTCGATTGAGCCGGACCCGCGTTGAACCATTTCCTCCTCCAACGAGAAGACGGACGCGAACAGACGGGCGGTCTTCGGCGATTCCATTTCAATTTACGACATCCAGCGGGCCGTCGCCGACAAGGCCACGGTGCCGATCTATTACGAGAGCCGCATTTCCAAGCTGAGCCTGAACGCGGCCGAACTGCCCAAGCTCGACGCGGAGTTTGAAGAGATCACCGAAGGCGAGGAGCTGACGAAGATGGAAAAGCTCAAGACGAAGTGGGCCGCGCTGGAAGCACTGGTGGGCGACCCGAAACGCATCGCGCTCGTCGCCGCCGATCTGGTGGCGCATTTCGAGAAGGGCGTGGAGGCGATGGACGGCAAGGCGATGATCGTCTGCATGAGCCGCCGCATCTGCGTGGATCTCTACAAAGCGCTGATCGTGCTGCGCCCCGAGTGGGAAGCAGAGATGCTCAAAGTCGTGATGACCGGCAGCGCCGAGGACGGTCCCGAGTGGCAGAAGCACATCGGCAAGAAGAAGCAGCGGCGGGATTTGGCGAACCAGTTCAAGGACGCGAAGAACCCCTTCAAGATCGTGATCGTGCGGGACATGTGGCTGACCGGCTTCGACGCGCCCTGCGACTGAAGGCAGAAGGTTGAAGTATGAGTGATGAAGTTCCGCCGGGGACCGTTTCATCCTTCATCATTCTTCCTTCATACTTTGCGCCGCGGCGGCCAGGGGAACCCGACCTTCGACACCGCCCAAGCCATCGCCGTGATGCTGGAGAAACACGGCATCGCCTGCGACCTGATGCACGGCTTCAACTGGGACAAGTGGACCAGCGGCAAACCGGCCGAGCGCCTGCAACTCATCCCCGCCGGTCAGGAGCACATTCTCGAACAGGAAGACGGCAAGAAGCGCTGGGTGCAGGTGGTGACGGAGCTTTCCCGCGCCTTCGCCCTCTGCGCCGCCAGCGACGAAGCCACGGAGATTCGCGATGACGTTTCGTTCTTCCAAGCCCTGCAAGCCGCGCTGAACAAGCAAAGCAGCCAGAACCGCAAAACGCCCGAGCAGATCGACGCCGCCATCCGCCAGCTCGTGAGCAAGGCCATCACCACCGACGGCCAGGTGA
>JAQBVM010000367.1 GCA_027623095.1 Verrucomicrobiota bacterium | reverse complement strand
GTCGCCCCACCTTGCTTCACAGAGAGAAACCACACGTAATCCTTCGACAACTGCATAGTCACGGCAAAGGCGTTTGCTGGAGTTTTTGGAACAGTCGCTGGTACTGTTTCTCGTCCGGGTTCAGGCCCAGCGCTTTTTTCACCGCCTCGACGGCGCCGGTGTGGTCGTTGTTTTGCGCGCACGCCACCGCGAGCAAATAATAGTGCGAGTCACTTGGTTCGAACTCGACAACTTTCCCGGCCAGCACCCGTGCTTGGTCCAGCTTGCGGTTGGTTCGCAAGTAGAGTTCCGCGAGTGCGCGGTGGCCCTCTGTCCATTGGGGCGCCAGTACCTGAACCTTCTGAAAGGATCGTTCAGCCGCGTCAAAATGTTCAAGTTGTGACTGAAGACGGCCCAAGAAGATGTAATTCAGGCTGTTCCGCGGCTGTTCCGCCGCAAGTTGCTCGAACACTTTGACTCCGCCTGCCGGGTTATTGCTTTCGACATAAAACGCCTCCAAGGCGGACCGATAGACGGGATTGTCGGCGTCGAGCGCGGCCGATCTGCGAAAGAGTTCAGCCGCCTTTAATGTTTCGTGGTGAACACGATAGATTTGCGCTGCGCCGAAGAGAGTCCGTGCCACGGTTTCGCGCACCATTGGCAGGCCGGTCAGCGTGTCTTGTTGAGCGCTTCTGTCAGTCAGGTCCTTTCGGTCAATCGCCTCCAGCTTCTGGAATTGCTCGCGGAATTTCCCAGCTTCCTCAGTTTGCCCTAATCGCTGGCAGGCGGTGAACAGTCCAAAATACGCTTGAGTATGGTCTGGCACCAATCCGATCGCCCTCTGAAATCCCTCCTTGGCCTTTTCAAAGTCGCCGGACTGCATTTGGGCCTGCCCTAGGAGATACCAGCCTTCGCTGGTTGCATTGGGCAACCGGACGGCTTGTTGGAGGGTGCGAACCGCTTCTTCAGTCTTTCCCAAATCCATCTGAGCCCGTCCCATTCGATTCGCAACGTCAGGGGTCGCCGGGCCGCGCTTCAACGCTTCAATGCACAGACGCACCGTTTCTTCGGGGTCGCCCTTTTCATAGGCCACTCGCGCCAAAATATCGTACGCCTCGACCATGTTCGGACTCAATTCGAGGCATTGCTTAAGGTGCTTGGCGGCTTCGTCTGCTCGGCCCGTATTGTAAAAAGCCGATCCAAGCAAGGCGTAGGTGAGAGGATCATTCGGATACGCCTCGGCGACGGCTTCGGCGGCGCTGATCGCTTCCTGTTTCAGGGCGGCTGCCTGCGCGTCAGGGCTTGCGGCGCGGGCATCCGGAGCGCTGGGGCTCTGTGTGGGTATTGCGGGAGTCGCTTGCGAAGCGGTGCCGACCGCCGGATTGGGTATGCCCATTTGCGAAGGCGTGCGCTTCCGCCACTGGAGCCCGGCGATGATCGCTCCGACGAGAAGAATCGCAGGAATCACCAGGCGCAGGGTCCCTGTCCGGGAAGCTCGCGCTTCGACGATGGGAGTGCGTTGGGATCTCCGCGAAGATTTGGCTTTGTTGCTTTTGCTGATAGCAATGGTAGGCGAACCGCCTGGGTTGATTTTTCCGCAACATAGAAATGCGGCGGGAGAGGGTCAAGCGGATAGTCGAGTCTCTGCGACGCGGTTCCGCTTATCCCCCTCTTGGGTAACAGTTTCTTTTGGCGCACGGCGCTCATTCGAACCTCTGAGCGCGACGTGAGGCGGAAAAAGGCCGCATGAATCGAGACGCGTGCCACTCGAATTCCAGCACTTAGAATCATGACTCACGTTTCGCTGATCAGTCTGCTCCATGCGCGGGCAAAACTGGGAATAGGCGACGGCAATCCGGCTTATGTTCCAAGTCACAAACGGGTATCTGACGGACAGATGAAGGGGCCATGATGTACATTATTCCCCTCACTAATTGAGCTGGACAAGACTGTAATACTTTGGCAGTTATCCCCTGTTCCCGTACGACTGTGTATCTGAGCGAAAGCACCTTAAGAACACCTACAACCCCTACCAAAAACTATGATCTCAAAAACGACACTTCTTGCGGTGGTCCTTGCCTTGGGAAGTTCTCCAATCGCCCTTCCATAAAACGCGGGCTTGTTCAAAATCGATTTTGGCCACCTTCAGAATGAGGCCGAGATCGTCCAGTTCGATTTGGATTACTTTCAAGGCGAGGTTTTCGGGGCACCTGAATCATTTAACACGGGTGAATTCCCTAAACCCTTGACGGATTGGAATGTCATTCCCACTTGGACATTCGCAAGTCCGAATGACAACGTGACACCCGGCAGCGCCAGCCTTGAGGGCGCCGCCAACGCAGCCGGCACAGAAGTGACTTGGAAACTGAAGGGTTTTTCCACGCCGGGGAGCGACAATGATGTGACCCTGACAATACTGGACAACACCGCTTTGGCGACGAAAGTGAACGCTGAGGCACCACCTGTCATGCTTGGCATGACAGCCAACAATCCCACGCACGAAGGGTTTGCTGATCGCGATTTTGACGGCAACGCCATTCCTCTGCCACAATATCAACAAGTTGCGGAAATCGCTTATGACACAGTGGTGGTCCCGTACGTCGTAAAAGATGATTACCTTTACCGAAATCCCGATACGGGCGGCACCGAATCGTTAATGCGCATCGCCAACCTGAATCCCGGATTCTACAACGTGACCGTATTCGAAGGACGCACCACCGATGGCGACGGTCGATACGGAAAAGTCTGGGTCGATGATATCACCGGATCTCATGCGCCTGCCGCGCAAAACACAGGAAACTATTCCGGCGTGAATGCTGCCGGGGTGGCGGTACGCGCCGGTCAACCCAAAACCGTCGCGGTGGAAGTTAAGACCCGTGTATAAACGTCTTGGGTTCGTATTATTTACTTGCTTTCGGTATTTGATTGAGGCTTAAATCCGCCGTTCTCGAAAACACTCAGCTTACACAAGGCGCACGCTTTGTGCATTGGCTGATCTCGGATGGAAAGTGCGTAACTATAACAACTACAACAGTCTATATGATAAATCGAACAACCCTATTCGACAGGTTGAGGCTGGGGATCCTAATCTCACTTCTGCCTATGCTTGGCTTCCCGGCTCAGGCTCAAACAACACCAAATCCGCCCATCAAGAAAAACCTCGTTGCGTACTGGAACTTCGACGACAACAATTTTAACGATTCGGTCGGCATATTCACAGGCACCGGAAATGGAACGGATCCCATCGTTTTCACGTCCGGGAAAAACGGATTCGGCAAAGCAATCCGAACCGATGGAGTGGATCAGTGGGTTGAGATTACCGGGGGTGAACCGGACAACCTCGCATTCGAAGGCGGCAGCCTGTCCGTTTCGGTGTGGTTCAAGGTCGGGACATTTGACAAGAACTGGCAGGCGCTTGTGGCGAAGGGTGAAAGCGGTAACTGGCGTATCCATCGCCGGGGCGGAGGGACAGGCATGGCTTACACTGGAGGTCCGTCGGGTGACACCCCCACCGGCGTAGCAGTCAATGACGGCCAATGGCACCATCTTGTGGCGATCACCGATAAGGACGCCGTTAATTTCGGCACAGCGCTCTACATTGATGGAGTGCTCGACACTCAGCGTGCGGAAACGCAGGTTCTCGCCGCGAACGGCCAGAGGATGGCGATCGCCGATAATCCGGGAGCCCGCAACCGCTTTTGGAACGGGGAAATTGATGATGTCGCTGTCTGGGATCGAGTGTTGACCGGGGCCGAAATTGGCCAACTGTATTCCAACGGCATGGGCAAACCTGTCAGTCAGTTGCTGGGCGTTGTTGTGGCCGATGCCGACAGTGATGGCATTCCCGACGCGGCGGAAATCGCATACGGCTTAAATCCGAATGACGGAAGTGATGCCGCCAAAGACAATAATGGCAATGGCGTGAGCAACCTGGAGGATTACAACCTTGGACTCGATCCGAACGACGCCACTCGTCCGGAGATCCTTTCCGTTGCATCGAGCGGCACTTTCGACACAGTGCGAATCGCTTTCTCCAAGGCGCTGGACCCCGCGACAGCTGAAGTGGCTGGCAATTACTCAATCAGTCCGGCCGTGGCTGTTACAGCGGCGACCTACAAGAACAAAGTGGTGACGCTCACCACAGCCAAGCAAACTCCAGACACGGCTTACAAGGTGACGGTCAAGGGAGTGAAAGATATTTCGAGGTTCGAAGTTCCCGCAGAATCGAGCACGGTGGATTTCTACTCGTACATCATGATTCGGGACGGAGTTCTGAAGTTCGCTTATTGGGCTAACATTCCTGGAACTCCGGTGGAAAATTTGTGGGCCGATCTTCGTTTCCCTGACTCGCCGGACATGGTTGGCGCAGTGTTTTCTTTCAACAGCCGCGATATTTTCCCCGATGACTCGAATAACAACTACGGGGCGCTTATCGAGGGTTATTTGACTCCGACGGAAAGTGGTCAATATGACTTTTTTAGTCGAAGCGATGATGCTTCGGAGCTGTACATCAGCACGGACGACAAGGAAGCCAACCTTGTATGGGCCGCCGAGGAACGGGATTGCTGCGATCCTTTTTACGAACCCGGAGTCGATGACGCCACGACGTTCGCCCCCGTCAGTCTGACCGCGGGCAGGAAATACTTCATTCGCCTTATATACAAAGAAGGCGGCGGTGGAGATTTCGGACAGGTGGCATGGCGAAAGGTGGGAGTCACGACCCCGGCGGCATCCCTGACGCCAATCCCGGGCAAATTCCTCTCCGCAGCGGTGGACTTGCCAGCTCCTGCGGAAGGTTCATTCGTGACCCGGTTTCCGGCGCCGAATGCCCGGAATGTCAAACCCGGAGCCGCGATGATGATTTCCCATCGTGACGGGAAAGTACCGTGGACCGCCGCGAACGTCAGCCTGAAGATAGATGGTACTGCCGTCACTCCCGAATTCACCAAAGATGGGAATCTTGCGACGATCGCATATACGCCGACTGGGCTTTTTGCGAGCAAGTCAACGCACAAGATCAGCCTTGGCTACACGGATCCAGGTGGGAAACCGGCGACTCAGGAATGGTCGTTTGAGATTGGGGATTACAAAGGCCCGGTCAAAGATTTGGTTAATGGGCATCCCGCGTTGCTTCTGGGAGCCGTCAATCTCACGCCCGACAAGGGCGGTTTTTCCGGAAAGGACGGCGATTTAGCGGCCGATTTCGGACGGGGAAGTGGGCAATCCATTCTTGTATCGGATGCGAGCTTCCTAAACACCGCTGTTGCGGGTGATCAGGTTACCTTCTCTCTGTGGGTCAAGAAGTACGACACGGCCAACAATTCAGCGTTCTGGGCCGACTCGCCCTCGAGTAATGGAACGTTGCGCGGCGCCCAAGCGCATATCCCTTGGAGCAACAACAACCTCTATTTCGACACGGCGGGTTGCTGTGACGGCGCGACTCAGCGCATTAACGCCGGGATCGACACCTTCCCAGGTTACACCGGTGATATCACATGGTGGACCGGTTCTTGGCACCACTTCGCTTTCACTAAGAATGCCTCCGTCAAACAAATCTGGGTTGATGGGGTGCTTTTCCTTGAAGGCGACAACAGTAGTCCGCTCCCAACAGACTTCGAGCGAATTTGGATTGGCGCGCAAGGCGGCGGACCGAACACCGGAACTGCAAATAACTTCCACGGATTGATCGATGACTTCGCAATCTATGGATCTGCATTGTCTTCCGCGGATATCCAGAAACTTGCGGCGGGCCAATCCCCGTCCAGTTTGGGTGCGGGCACCAAGATGGCTGCCTACTGGGACTTCAATAGCATCGCCGCTCCTGCGGAGAGTGCCAAGTTCACGAAGATCGCCAAGAACGCGGATGGCTCCATCACCTTGGAATGGTCGGGTGGCGGCGCGCTGGAAGCAGCGGGTTCCATCACCGGGCCGTGGCAGGCAGTGCCGGGCGCCACGAGTCCCTACAAGCTCACTCCGACCGCGGCTCAACAGTTCGGACGCATCCGGCAGTAATCATCTGACCTGATCAATTCACGGAGGGGCCGGACGCGAGTCCGGCCTCTTTTTTTGTTGGTGAAGTATGGAAACTTCGGACGCGCAGGTTGCAATCCGAAAGCGGTAACTGCGCAAGCTGCGTTACCGCAGTCCAAGACCTGGCGGACATTCGATCGGGCCATCAGAAAACGCGGCAGCG
>JAQBVM010000366.1 GCA_027623095.1 Verrucomicrobiota bacterium | reverse complement strand
CTTTCTCACTTTGATTTTTTGTTCACTTTTGAACCGACGAGAAATTCACTTTTGAACACTCGCCGACAGTTGCACCGAGAACGCTTGCCATTCGAGATGCGATCGAACACTTTCATCGATCGTTTTATGAATGACGCATTGACCACGTTTTCCTTTCCAACGGAAACTGTTTTTGGCCTCGGAGCGATTCGGGAACTTCCCAATCGTTTGTCCCGAGTCTCCATTCGGCGTCCACTTGTTGTCACCGATGGAGGTCTGCTTACCACCGGCGCTTACCGCGCATTGGAGGCGGTTCTCGGCAAGGAAAAGATCGAACGCGAGTGGGCGTTGTTTTCTGGAGTTCATCCAAACCCGATCGAACAAGACGTGACGGACGCGGCCAAGGCATTTAGGGAGAATGACTGTGACGGGGTAATCGCATTTGGGGGCGGAAGCGCGCTCGATGTGGGGAAAGCCGCTCGGTTGCTCGTGAAGCGGCCTGAACTGAAACTAGGCGCGTTTGAATACCGAGATGACTGGAGCGGCTTAGCGCCGTGTGTCTGCATCCCGACAACAGCCGGCACGGGGAGTGAGGTGGGCCGTAGTTCGGTGATCACTCTGAAAAGCACTGGACGGAAATCCGTCTTGTTTCATCCGGAACTGCTGGCGAGGTGTGTCATACTCGATCCGGACCTGACGCGCGGCTTGCCGCCGAAGCTGACGGCGGCGACGGGAGCGGACGCGCTCACCCATTGCATCGAAAGTTTTACCTGCCCTGTTTTTCATCCGATGTGCGACGGAATCGCATTGGAAGGCATCCGGTTGATTGTTGATGCGCTGCCGCGGGCGTTTTCAGACGGGAACGATCTCGATGCGAGAGGGAAGATGTTGATTGCCGCCGCGATGGGGGCGGTGGCTTTTCAGAAAGATTTGGGAGTTGTACATTCCATGGCGCATCCGTTATCAACGATCTGCGGCATGCATCATGGACTTGCAAACGCGCTGTGCCTGGTGGCCGGAATGAGATTCTGCGCAGAACGGAAACCCGGAATTTATCGGCGCGTTGGAATTGCGTGCGGCTTGGACGTTGTTAAATCGAGTGATGCGGAAGCCGATGAACAGACAATTTCCTTCGTGACTAAATTCCTAGGAAAAATCGGATTATCGTCGAAGCTGAGCGAGCACGGCGTTCGGCTGGAGCTGATCGCAAACCTTTCCGCTCAGGCTTTGGAGGATCCATGCCATCGAACGAATGCGGTCCCAGTGACGATCGAGGATTTTCGTGAATTGTATCGCGGGCTTGTGTGAACCGAGCAGGGGTTTAATTGATGCGATTGTGCGCTCCATGAACTACGGCAGTGCGACATTCTGTGGAGCTCTAACGTTCTTCGAGTGCCAGAGAGTGTTAGGGCTCCACAGAGTGTCGCCCCACCCCGGGATTTAGGATGAAAGTTGCGGTTCTCTTGTCGGGTGGCGTGGACAGTTCGGTTGCTTTGAACCTGGTCCAAAAGGCCGGTTCGCACGACGTCACGGCGTTCTACTTGAAGATCTGGCTGGAGGATGAACTGGCGTTTCTTGGCGATTGCCCTTGGGAGGAGGATTTGGGATACGCCCGCGCGGTTTGTGAACAGATCGGCGTCCCGTTGGAGATCGTGTCTCTTCAGACCGAGTATCAAGAGACAATCGTGGCCCACGTCCTCCGCGAGTTGAAGGAGGGGAGGACTCCCAGTCCGGATATATTGTGCAATCAATGGATCAAGTTCGGCTTGTTCTTCGAAAAGATCGACGCGCGCTTTGAAAAAATTGTGACCGGTCATTATGCGCAGATCATTGAGATTGGGGGAACGTATCTCTTGAAGCGATCTCCGGATCCGGTGAAGGATCAGACGTATTTCCTATCGAGACTTAGCCGGAGCCAGTTGGCGCGGTTGTGGTTTCCGGTCGGGCATTTGCGCAAGGAGGAAGTTCGTGCTTTGGCGGATCAGTTTGACCTCCCTAATCGTGCACGGAAAGACAGCCAGGGCATCTGCTTTTTGGGCAAGATCAACTACCCGGAGTTTGTCCGATTCCACCTGGGCGAGAAGCGCGGAGATATTGTCGAAATCGAAACGGGAAGGAAACTTTCCGAGCACGATGGGGTCTGGTTCCACACCGTTGGCCAGCGCAAGGGGCTGGGTATGGGCGGCGGCCCGTGGTATGTCGTGAGCAAGGACCTTGAGAAAAATCGAGTCTATGTTTCTCACGCGGAGCGGTATCGCGCTCACGCGCGCAAGACGTTCATAGTTTCAGCGGTTCATTGGATTAGCGAAGTGCCAAAACAGAATCGGTTGATCACCAAAGTTCGCCATAGTCCTCACTTGGAAGGATGCCAGATACGTTCTCTGGCGGATCACCGGCTGGAAGTTTGTTTGGACACGGAAGACCAGGGAATTGCCGCCGGACAATCCGCCGTGTTCTACGACGGCGAGATCTGTTTGGGTGGCGGTGTGATCGAGTGAGCTGTCTGTCAGGGTAGTTTCACAACAGCTCTGTAAAAGCGGCTGCCGCCGCCCGTGGAATTCGGATCCTCCACTTCGAGGGTTGGGCTTGAGGCGGTGATGGCGATCAAAGGAGTCCAATTCACAAGATCGGTCGAATATAGAATTTCGTATCGTTTTCCGGCTTCCGTTGACAAGACGATGTTAAAAGGCTTGCCCGGTAGGAACCGAGGCGCATTGAGTTTTAAGTCCGGCGCAGCCGGCGAAAACTCCCCCCCGTTAATCCGAGCCAAACCTGATCTAAAGATGCCGTTTACCTCGTCGAAAAGTCCGCCAACGAGAATCTGACCGTTCGCTTGCAAGGCAATGGAAGTAACTCTCACTTCATCGGGAAACGTCAGTTTCGGCGCAAAGCTCGCATCGAGGCTGCCGTCGCTGTTTAACCGGGCCAAACCCGTTCGCGGACTTCCGTTCGCGGTGACAAATCCACCGCCGATGACGATCTTTCCGCTTGGTTCGACGGCGATTGTTTCCACCCAACCGTTTGGGCCGGCACCGGGATCGAATGTGAGATCCACCGACCCATTCGCGTTTAGCCGCGCGATATTATTTCGGCTCACTCCGTTGATTCCACTGAACGCCCCGCCCACGATCATTTTTCCATCCGGTTGATGAGCGATGGCAAAAACGACCGGATCGGATGCCGCTTGAATTCCTGTGCCCACATTGAAACTGGAATCGGGTGTTCCGTTGGCGTTGAGGCGCGCGATTCCATTCTGAGGAGATCCGTTCATCTCGTTGAAATATCCGCCGATCACCACCTTCCCATCCGGTTGAATCGACAACGCGGTCGCCCAATCGTTCAAGCCGGCAGAGATGAAGCTCGAATCAAATACTCCGTCAGGTGTGAAACGCACAATTTCGTCCACGTTCCTCTCTGTGAATGGATCGAAATACTCATCATTCACGATGAACGAGCCATCGTTCTGGACAGCCATCGAGATCAGAGCGCTAATATCTGGAGCAAAGTTAGAGTCGAGAGATCCGTTCGTGTTCAGGCGATTCGCTCTGTTAAAGCCCCCAACAATGCGTCCGTCGGGTTGGAGGCCGAATTGCGGAAACTCAACGATGAAATCGCCGGTTGGAGGTTCGGGGACGAAACCGGGGTCGATCGAACCATCGGCTTCGAGTCGAAACATTCCCAAACGATCGAAATCATTCACAAAGGCGAAATACCCGGCGACTAGGATTTTGTTATCCTTTTGGATCCGAATGGCTGTCACGGGCGGAAAAGACGAGGGATCGTTCGAAAACGGAACAAATACTTCACCGAAACTGGGGTCGAGATTCCCGGGCTTCTGACTGTCAACGATCAAGATTTCGAAACTCGAAAGTACTCCGAGGAACGCCCCTGTGCTCGGATTGCGCAGGGAGACTTTAATTGTCTCGTCATCTTCCATGATGTTGTCGCGCAAGATTGGAATGGACAGCTCCTTATCGACCTCCAGCGGCGCAAAACTCAGAGTTCCGGTTCGGGGCGTGTAGTCCAAGCCGGAGGTTGCCGTTCCGCCGCCGGTCGCATATTCGACGGTGTAATTTCCAACACTGTCGCCTCGCCTGATTACTACGAGCGTCGTGGCGTTCTCGTATTCTCCGACAGAGGAGCCCGTCAGAGCGAATTCGAAAGTCGTCGCCTGGACATTTCTGCTGAAGAGCCGCGTGATTCGGTTTTCTTGAGTGCCGTCCGGACGAACAAAAGTGGCTCCCGTCAAGATCTTGCCATCCGGCTGCAGCGCAAGCGCGGTTACGGAATCGAACTCATCGTTGCCAAGCTGGCTTCTGTACGTGGTGCCCAAATAGGGGCCGAATGTGCTGTCCAGTGATCCGTTCGGATTGACCCTGCCGATTCCGTGCCGGTTGATCTGATCGAGTGTGAAAAAGAAGCCGCCGAACAGAATTTTGCCATCAGGTTGAACAGCCACCTGTAATACGTATCCCGGCACATCCGAGCCGTTATCACCAACGTCCATGACACCGCTTCCGGTATCGAAGCTTAAATCGACCGATCCGTCCGCGTTAAGTCGTGCCAGCGCAATTCGGGCGACGCGGTTGACTTGCGTAAAATCTCCGCCGATCACGATCTTGCCGTCCGATTGGATGGCGACGGCTTCCACGCTCGCGGATTGTCCCGTAGCTCCAGTTCCGGGATCGAATGCCGGGTCCACGGTCCCGGCGCTGTTCAGTCGTGCGATGTTTACTCGATTCCATCCATCCACTTCTGTGAATTGGCCAACGATTACGATTTTCCCGTCGGCTTGCAGTTTCATGTCGGAGACCCACGGAACGCGGAAACTCGTATCGGCGCTGGCCAAGCCAAATCCAGGATCGAACGTTGCATCAAGGATGCCGTTTGATTGCAATCGGGCGATAGCGCTGCGGCTCACACCATCGACCGACTCATAGTTCCCGCCGATAAAGATTTTTCCGTCGCCTTGAATGGCGATTGAATAAACACCCGGTGAAAAACTTCCTTCCACACCGGAGCCTGGATTGAAGCTCACATCGAGCGAACCGTCTGGATTCAGCCTTGCAATGCCGGCTCTTTCCGATGTTCCAACCGTTGTGAACTCGCCGCCAATCAAAATCTTGCCATCTGGTTGAATCTCCATGGCGAAAATGCCTCCTCCGGATGCGCCTCTTGTCATCGTGAAACTTGGATCGCGGCTCCCATCCGAGTTTAGGCGAATGATTTGGTCAGGAGCGGCGGAATCGGTACGGGCAAACACCCCCGCTGCGAGAACTTTGCCATCCGGTTGAATCGCCAGCACGTTTACGGCGTCCGATCCGGCAATTGCTCCGCTAAAACTATTGTCTAATAGTGTTCCCCGCCATTCATTGTCTTGAATGTACATTCGTGCAACCTTCCTAGTCCCCAAAACAGCGCCTCCGCCCGGGTTGCTGAGCGTCACATCGACAGGTTCGCTCCCCTCGGCTTCGGCGTCATCAAAGAGAGGTATCACAATCGTTTTGCTGGTTTGCGATGGCGCGAACGCGAGAGTTCCCGATTGAGCTGTGTAATCAGCTCCGTCTGTGGCGAGCCGGGAACTCATGGTGTATTCAACGGAAACGGCGCTCGCGGTATCACCGCTTCGTGTGACGTTGACCGTTGCCTGGCCTGAATTCTCGAAAGCGAAAAAGACCGCGGAGGAAAACTCGATGGTCGCTTTGGTCGCTTGCGCGAAAACTGCGGTTTCTCCAAGAATCATCACCGCCACAAGACCGAGTATCAGAGAAGTTCTAAGCACGCTTGGAATGCGATTGGGGAATTCGCTGCTCGCTGTTGTCATATCTTTAACAATCTGTCGTCGTTGACGGGCAATGATGTTTGCTGCATTGATCTGGCGCAAATCCGTGAGACCGCTGACTTTGCCAGCATTCCTCGAATAGGTGCTCGTTTGATGTTCGGTTTCAAACCAAATCGGGAACCCAGGAGTGCCTGAAATAGTCCGACTATCATGGCTTCGTTTCGGCCTGTTGTCCAGTTGTTCAAGGATGCCGGAATCAATGCGGAGCCTGCGTTGCACGTCGAGCGCGGTTTTTGTGCAAAGAATGCACATGGATGCTTACCTGTCCCGGATTGTTTTGCGTGATGATCTTGTGCAAGAGTGTTTAATTATTGGCTCTTCGTGTACTCGAGTGGGTGAATTCCAGCAGAAAAGCGGCTTTGAGCCAATGTAAATGGG
>JAQBVM010000365.1 GCA_027623095.1 Verrucomicrobiota bacterium | reverse complement strand
GGGCGCGCAAACTTCCTGGCTCACCCAAAGCGCCGTCTGCAACGCCCGTTTCTGATGGCAACTGGGACAGAAACAGCGCCCGTGACACGAAAGGGCGGCGAACAACTCGTGCCCGCAGTCCGGACAGCGCACCCGCGCAAACCCCTGCTTAAGGTCCCCGCATTCCAGAAACTCCTCCACCGCCGTGCCGATGGCCGGCCGCCAAAAGCCGTAGCGTTCCTGGTAGCGCTCCTCATAGACCGCCTCAAACCGCGGATAAAACCGCTCGACCTTCAAAAACCTGCTATGGGTCGCTTTTGAAGCTGCTTTTTTGAGCTTTATGACACAAGCCAGCGAGGCATATCCTCCCGAGCATGCCATTCAGATGCGCCCGGGTTCTCCCGAATTCGCACTTTCTGATTGAGCGGCGCGCTCGGGATCTCTACGTTCGCGCAATGCGTGTTTTCCTGACTGGGGGTGCCGGTTACATCGGCTCGGTTTGCGTCGAGGAATTGTTGAACGCGGGCCACAGTGTCACCGTCTTCGACGATCTCTGCGAAGGCCACCGCTCGGCGGTGGATGAGCGGGCGATGTTCGTGCCGGGTGACTTGTCGAACCGGGTTGCGGTTTATCACGCTCTGAAGGAGTCAAATGCCGAGGGAGTCGTGCATTTCGCGGCCGCCGCACTAGTGGGCGAGTCAATGACGAACCCAGGCAAATACTTTGGCACGAATGTGGCCGGCGGATTGAACCTGTTGGATGCGGCAGTCAATTTGCGGATCAAGCGATTTGTATTTAGCTCGACGTGCGCTGTATATGGGCCTCCGGAATCGGTCCCGATGACGGAGGACTTGCCGTTCCGCCCCATTAACCCCTATGGCGAGTCCAAAAGAATGTTTGAACGGCTTTTATCGTGGTATGGAACCATCCACGGTCTGGAGTTTATCGCCTTTCGATATTTCAATGCCGCCGGAGCAAGCGAACGGTTTGGAGAACATCACCGAGTCGAGACACACCTCATTCCGAATGTCCTGCGAGTGGCGCTGGGACAATCTGAATCGTGCGCGGTCTTTGGAACGGATTATCCGACACCGGACGGAACCTGTGTTCGCGATTACGTGCATGTGTCCGATTTGGCGCAGGCCCATATGCTCGCGCTGACATCGGAAAAGAGCGGTTTTTACAATTTGGGCAGTGGCGTGGGATTCTCGGTTCGGGAAGTTATTAAGGTGTGCGAAAAGATAACGGGTTCTCAAATCTCCGCGATTGAAAAGCCGCGCCGACCGGGCGATCCACCACGTTTGGTTGCCAGCGCCGAGAAAGCAATCCGCGAACTCAACTGGAAGCCGAATTTTCCAGAAATCGAGGCTATCATCTCCACAGCCTGGAAATGGCACAAACAAAACCCGACTGGATACGTTGACTGAATCGGTCTCAACCCCTTAGTTTCTGATTTCGTCCGAGGGAACGTTCCTCGACGGGATATTGGGACGGGGATACTCAGAGTCGTGCTGCCGCATCGGGCATATTTGGTCCAGCATCAATTCGTTAGATTGTATGAATTTATGGAAACCGAATTAATCAGAGTTCTTCAAATTGAAGACGTCCCGAAGTTCGCGCATTTAACTCAGGAGATGCTTGCATCGGCATCCGATTTGCGGTTTGAAGTTCAATGGGTTTCTTCCCTGGAAAAAGGTCTCAAGTGTTTGGAGAGTGGCGGCATCGATATCGTTCTCCTGGATCTTACTCTTCCCGATTGCACAGGCATCGAAAGCTTTGTGAAGACCCGATCCCGGGCTCCGCACGTTCCGATCATCGTAATGAGCAGTCTGGACGATGAGAATGTTGCGGTGCGAGCTGTTCATCAAGGAGCTCAGGATCACCTGGTGAAAGGGCAAATTGACAAGCACCTCCTTGTTCGGTCGATTCGGTATTCCATTGAGCGCCACCGCGCCGAAGCGGCGCTCCTGCGCGCGGAAGAGAAATACCGGAGCATCTTTGAGAACACGGTTGAAGGCATATTTCAAACGACCGCCACCGGCAATTATCTGAGCGCGAATTCCGCACTGGCGCGGATTTACGGCTATGGTTCGTCAGACGAACTGATCGCGAATTTGAAGGATGTCGGAGTCCGGTTGTACGTCAATCCCGGCCGCCGAGCGGATTTTATTGCTCTGATGGAACAGTACGACGTTGTCACTGAGTTTGAGTCCGAGGTGTATCGTAAGGATGGCGGAATCATATGGATTTCAGAGAATGTTCGCGCTGTGCGTGATTCCGAGGAGAAACTGCTCTTTTACGAGGGAACGGTTCAGGATATCACGGCCCGGAAACGTGCGGAGCAGAAGATTCTTGATTCCGAGGTGCTCTACCACTCGCTGGTTGAGAACCTGCCGCAGAATATTTTGAGGAAAGACTTGCAGGAACGTTTTACGTTCGCGAATCAGCGTTTCTGCGCGACACTCGGCAAGCCCCTTGAGGAGATTCTTGGGAAAACGGACTTCGATTTTTTTCCGGCGGAATTGGCTGCGAAGTATCAACAGGACGATCGTCGAATTCTGGAGACAGGCGAGCCTTTGGAAACGGTCGAGGAGCATCAACCACCTCGAGGGGGCAAGATTTACGTGAATGTCGTCAAAACGCCAATCTATGACGCGGACGGGAAAATAATCGGTCTTCAAGGCATCTTCTGGGATATCACCGAGAAGAAACGCGCGGAGGAGCGCGAGCAAAAGGTCAAGGAAGAACTGGCTCGGAGCCGGGAAGAATTGCGGCTTAAGAATGAGCAAATGGAGGAGGATCTCCGCATGGCTCGAGAGATTCAACAAGCGATCATTCCTCAGTCTTATCCGTGCTTTCCAAAGTCCGGAAATCGAAATGAGAGCGCATTGCAGTTCAGCCATCGTTATATTCCGACAGGCGCGGTGGGTGGCGACTTTTTCAATGTCCTGGCGTTGTCGCCGACTAAAGCGGGGGTGTTCATATGCGATGTCATGGGACACGGCGTCCGCTCGGCGCTTGTCACGGCGATTGTTCGCGCATTGGTCGAAGAATTGACTCCGATGGCCGCGGACCCCGGACAACTGCTCGCCCAGCTCAATCGGGACCTTCGCGTGATATTGCGTGAGTCGGGAACACCGCTGTTCACAACGGCGTTTTATCTGGTTGCCGATCTCGATGATCGCTGCGTTTGTTACGCGAACGCGGGACATCCTAGACCGTTGGTAATCCACCGGTCCACGAACGAAGTCGAGTTGCTGGCGATCCCGGGAGGCGAATCAAGTCCTGCGCTTGGACTCTTTGACGGAGCGGTTTATCCCACAGCCAAGATTCCACTGTTGCCAAGAGACCTCTATTTGCTGTTCACAGACGGACTGTACGATGTGGCGGGGCCGAACGAAGATGCCTATGATCCGGACTGGCTTCAGCGCGAGGTTCAGAAACGAATGCATCTGCCAGTTGGATCCATCTTTGACGAACTGATCGCCGAAATCCGGCTTGCCTCCACCGATGGCGAACTCGCAGACGACGTATGCCTCGTCGGAATGGATGCGGCCATCGATTAATCCGGCGGCGCCCCCCCAACCGCCGCCAATGCCGGTCGGCTGATTGTCTCGCGCGCCGCTGCGATGCGGAAAAGGTTCAGGAGCTTCAGCGCCTCTTCAAGGTGCTCGGGACCACGGATATGTCGATCATCGTCTCGCCGGATCATCCTGAAACCGAGAGTCCTTTCGATAGCTGAAGATGCCCGTATCGATGGCGAAGCCCTATTCAGCTTGTCTCGATCGAATCGTCCGGACCCAGGTTCTGCATGCAGGCCCGGATATATCCGAGCGCGAAGGCCATGCCGGCGTGCCACGGGGCAGCGCACGTCATTTGGGGTGTGTGATCGGGAATCACCACGC
This sequence comes from Verrucomicrobiota bacterium, assembly GCA_027623095.1. Taxonomy (GTDB): domain Bacteria; phylum Verrucomicrobiota; class Verrucomicrobiia; order Limisphaerales; family SIBE01; genus JAIPJX01. The sequence goes on along the minus strand of JAQBVM010000365.1, from coordinate 2,358 downwards.
CGCCAAACCGATTCTTCTTCAGAATCCGCAACACGCGCGGAATATCCACATCTCCCTCGTCGATGAATGTCTCTTCATAATTCGGGACCTTGCCTTTGACATTTCTAAGGTGCACATAGGCGATCCGTCCTTGCCGGCTATAACGATCCACCGTTTCGTAAATGTCGCCCTCGGTCATTTCAGCCAATGACCCAACACAAAACTCGAGCGCGTTGCAGGAACTGGGCGAATGATCGAGAAGACGCTGGTAATGGTTTGGTTGATAAACCAGTCGCGGCTGGCCTCGAAGAGCCAGCATCGGAGGATCGTCCGGATGCGCCGCCAGCCGGACTCCGGCTTCCTCCGCGACTGGCAGCAGCGCATTCAGAAAATCTCCAAAACGCTCCCAAAGTTCCGCCTGAGTTGCCGACGGAATCAAGGGTGCGTTTGAAGAGGGATCATAGACCATGTTCCAAACCATCCCCGCCGGCATCGGCACATCAAAGGCGCCTCGCATACCGACCGAGACCGCCCCACCACGGGCCGACGCTCTGGATACTCTCCCCGCAACTCCGGCAATGCTGAAGTTGTAGCCCATCACGGGAATACCCGCTTCTCCCATCCGGCGGATGATCGTCTTAAGATCCTCAAGCTGTTTCTGTTTTTGAGGCCCCCCCAGCAGCACGTCGTGCCAGTGGGCCGGATCGAAGTTTTCGATGGCTTCCAGTTTAAGACCTTCCTCTTCGACGGCTCTCCGCAATGCCGCCAATTCTTCAACCGTCCATAAAACATTCGGATCACCAGCAAACCCCCAACCTTCGCCGGTGCCGGTCGGCTGATCGTCCAGCGCGCCGCGAGCCGAACCCTTGAAGTAATCCACCCAATGCGCAACCACATGCGTAGCCCCCGCTTGCCGGGCAAAACGAAAGTTGTCCCGATTCAGCATGTGCCGGTATAAACCCAGTCCCAACTTCATTTCGTTTCGGCGCTCCGATCGCGGCGCAATAAACGGCGTCCTTCGATTACTTGCCATGCCACAAGACCGGGAACACCCAACGAAATATCCCTAAAGCGCCTCGTCAACGAGAGGGCCAGAGCCATCGGCGCGGGAATTCCCAAGGCCGAACCGATCAGGATGAAGCCTACCTCCTGGAATCCCAAGGCGCCCGGAACAAGAAACATTGCACCTTTCACTGCCTGGCTCAGGCTCTCGAGAATCAACGCATCAACGAAATCCACCGGAGCTCCGAGGACCATTAGCGCGATCCAAATCTCACCCGCTCCAACAACCCACCCGATCATTGTCCAAACGGCGCTCGCCGCGACGTCGGTCTTTCGGCCATAGGTCTCCCGGACCGCCGCATCGAACGAGTTTCCGTTTTCAATCATCCCCTTCCACTGGTCCGATTGAAGAAGGCGCGACGCCAGCTTTCCAAGCAATTTGAACATTCCGATTCGTTGAACGAGATAGAAACCGATGAACAAGACGGTCGCAGTTAACACGCTTCCAATTATGGGAACAATCAAATGATTGCCGCCCGCGACACCCGCCAGCAACGCAACACCGAGCAATGTGAACGCTGCCTGCGTAAAAACCCCCACAGTGATTTTCGCGACAACACTTGCGGCGGCGACGGATCCAGGCACACCGCGCAGCGCGACCAGTCTCGCTCGCACAATTTCTCCACCGACTTGAGCGGCGGGCAGCAGGCCATTCACAGACTCCCCAATCCAGCGGATCCAGAAAAGCTGCAAAAATTGAGGACGCGTTTCATTGGGAAACAACTTCCACCACCCTATTGTGTCGGCCGCCATCGGCACGATGTGAAACGCAGAGACGAGGAGCAGCCCCCACCCTGCCCCCTTCACAAAGTCCCAGATTTCCGAAATTCCCTGATGCGCCAGCAAGTATACGAATAGCGCGAGGCCAGCGAGGGCCAGGAGATAGATTGCCGCTTTCAATTGGAGAACGCGCTCACAGATGGCGTTTGCGCTGCAGCCGCTCTTTTCAATCCGGCACGCGGCATTCCAGGCCGCAGCACATGAAAACAGAGGAGCTCTGAAGACGCTTCAACCGTGCCGCAAACGCGAACGCAACGCGGCCTGGAAGGCCGCGCTCCCAATCCGATCTTTCGCTGTGGAGCCGGAATCGAACCACTCATCTCTCTTTTGAAAAAAGCGCCTTCCGATCCCTCAATACAGCCCACACAAGAAACAAGGGCGCTCCGATTGCCGCGGAAACAATCAGCGGCCACAAAGCTTTCGGCCCCATCCACGCAATCGGCCCCAACAGGAACAGAGCGTCGTCCGGGTCGAACCGGCCCGCACCGCTGAACACCGGCTTTCTGTCCTTCTTTGCCGCCTCGATGCGTGTCACGA
>JAQBVM010000364.1 GCA_027623095.1 Verrucomicrobiota bacterium | reverse complement strand
AATAACGACGGGCATTTCGAGCTTTCTTTTATTATTTCGCACTTATATCACGCTTGAATCAGGGCTAGAAAAGTCGAATAGTTCAGCTCGAAGTCAAGCAAACGCGTCCCTTGCCCGTTTCGAATGCCGCCGATCTATGAAACTCAACGCCAATGGTGCCCGAAGCGTCCTTGTTGCGACCCTGCTAATCCAACTCACGGGCCGGGCGATTGCCCAGCCACTGCCTGAATTTGACTTCACGCAGACCGCGACTGCTCGCGAGTGGGAGCAGCCGCACCATATCTCCGCGCTGAGACCGACGGACGCCGGCCTGGAAATCACGATTAACGGGAACGACCCTTACTTCTTCGGCCCGGCGCGCGAATATCCGGAAAACACACCGTTGTGGCTCGTGGTGCGGCTCAAGTCAGATCAGGCCGGCACGGGCGAAGTATTCTACTTTCGCGACCGTGCCGAGGCCGGAAAGTCGGTCCAATTCAGCGTCAAACGCGGCGAGTGGGTTGAGGCGCGCCTCCGCTTGCCAGCGCTCGGCGCGAATTACCGGCTGCGCCTGGATCCGCCCGGCACGGATGGCAAGGTGCTCCTGGCGGACATCCGGTTTGAAACCCGGGTGAATCTGCCGCCGCCTTCATGGCCTGAGTGGACTTCACCCGGCCCGGTCACCGGGCAAGCCCTCGCCGCCGGCCCGCTTGCGCTGTATTCCGGAACCAACACGCCGTTCGCGGTCGAGCTGCGCGTTCAGGGGCAGAGCATGGCGTTCGGCCATCCGCGTCCACGCATCGGCTATCTGCAAGGGAGCGAAGTACGGTGGGTGGACCTGTCCAATGCGACCACCGGGGTGGAACGCTCCGATCCAGGAACCTTGAACATCACCGCCCGCAGCATCGACGCCGATGGCGCCGAGTGGACTTACCGGCAAATGTTCCGCGTGGATTCGCCCGGTGCCATCGCCACCGAGACGAGCGTCCGAGTGGACCAGGACCGCATGGTGGTTTTTCTTCCCCTGCACATGCTCATCGCGGGAGAGAATTCGTTTGGCCCAGGCAAGGGACAGGGACTCTTTGCCGGACTGGAATATCTCGGGGACGAACCGAGCCGTTCGGAAGCGGACATCATCGGGCCGGAGGCCAACCGCCGCGTGCCCGCGTCCCATAAGATCACGTTCCCGCTCATGGCGATTCAGGCCGGCGCCCGATACGCCGGCTTGATCTGGGAGGAACCGCGGACGTTCAGCGCGCTGTTCGATTCGCCCGACCGCACGTTCCAGAGCGGCGGGCATGTGATGGGCGTCGTGTTCCCCGGCTCCGACGGCGCGAACCGCGAGGAAGGCAGTTTGCTTCCCTACGCCGGCCAGATGCTCAAGGCAAATGAGCCGCTCGTCTCGCGCGCTTGGTTTATTGGAGGCCCTGGGCGGAGCGTCGTGCCCGCGGTGCAACACTACGTGAAACTGCGCGGCTGGCCGGATCTGCCGGACCCGGGTTTGAACTTCTCCGAATACGTCACGCTGGCAGCGCAGGGCTGGCTCGAGTCGAACTGCCGCGAAACGAATCTCTATCGCCATGCCGTCTGGCCGGGGTTTCATCCGCAGCCCGCGGCCGACGCCGCCGTGTTTCAAACCTGGCTCGCCGGCCACATTTCCGACACCCCCCGAGCGGCTGCGCTGCGGGCCGCGGCGACCGGCGCGCTTTCCCTCGTCCAACCGCGGGACTACTACCACTCGGCGATCGGCCATGTCCGCACGCCGGTCGCGCCGCTGATCTTTGGCGCGATTCCCGAGGCGGCCGAGGCGGCACGCCGGGTCGCTCTCGCGCAGTTTCATCGCTTCGCCGACGACGGCTCCATTCCGTATCAAGCCAGCGCGGCGGGACCCGATTACGGCAGAACCCATTTTGCGCCCGACGCCAACGGCCTCACGGCGCAGGTGGTGGCCACGCTGCTTGAAGCCGCCGCGTTCTCCGGCGACCGCGATTTGATCGCGCAAGGCATCGTCACGCTGCGCGCACTCGACAAATTCCGCGACACCGTCCCGCGCGGCGCGCAGACCTGGGAAGTGCCGCTGCACACACCGGACATTCTCGCCTCGGCGTATCTCGTCCGCGCCTACACGCTTGGCTTCGAACTGACCGGCGAACCCGATTTTCTGGAACGGGCGCTTTACTGGGCGTGGACGGGTGTTCCGTTTGTCTATCTGGTGAATCCCACCGGACAGCCCGTCGGCCCTTATGGGACGATCCCGGTGCTGGGCGCAACGAACTGGAGGGCGCCCGTGTGGTTTGGACGGCCGGTGCAATGGTGCGGATTGGTTTACGCGGACGCGCTCCACCGCCTTGCGCCGCACGATCCCGCCGGCCCGTGGACAAAACTCGCCGACGGCATCACGAGCGCCGGCCTCCAGCACACCTGGCGCGCGGACGATCGCGAGCGCGTCGGACTGTTGGCCGATTTTTACGACTTGGCGGCTCAATCCCGCGACGGCCCGGCGATCAATCCCGCCACCGTCGGCAGCAGTGCCGCGCGGCTCTACGGACAGGGCTCGCTCTATGGCTTCCACGCGTTTCGGTCGAGCGGTCTGCTTGTCCATGCGCCCGGTGCGATCCGCGCGGAGTCCGAGAACGAACGGGGTATGACGTTCACCGTGCGCGGCTGGCCGAAGGAACCTTATTTCGTGCTCGTGAACGGATTAACTCGGACGCCCGCCGTGAAGGTCAACAGCGTTCAGGTCACGAGCGAGTTTCACGCTCTGAATGGGCAATTGATCCTGAAATTGGAGGGCGACTCCCGCGTGGAGATCGATTGGTAGAGGCGAGCGTTCGTGACCGGTTCCACGCCGAACACACTATTTCGGCATTGTTTGAAGATTCGCATGGAAGAATCTTGATTGGGGGAAACGACAAGGTTTCGGTGATCTCCGGAGATACTCGCGATGACGATGCGTCGCGCGCTCGATCGGTCTGCCGGCCGGAATTAGGGAGTTACCAAGTTGAAAGACGACGTTGCATTTGCGGGTGGGCTTTATCTGGAAGGCATGTAAGATCCGCGTCTCAAACGGAGATTCTACAAATGCTTTACAAATGACAGGGCCGTCCTCATATTTCGCTGGTCGAAAGCGTGTGTCGGCGGCTCCTGCGAAAACATTTTGGTCCTATGGAGACATTTTCCTCGGTCCCTATTAATGAGGCGGCGAGCCTAAAATTGGAGGCGGTTGGCGGTGCTGTTCCGTTGGATTCTCCCTTCTATATCGAACGATCTACGGACAAAGTTTTTCACGGAGCGATCGCACGGCATGAAAGCACAGTTCTCGTCAAAGGTTCACGGCAGATGGGAAAAACCTCGCTGTTAGCCCGGGGGATTCAGAAAGCTCGGGAATCCGGCGCGACGGTGATCTTCACGGATATTCAGAAACTGAACGCGAGCGATTTCGCTTCGGCGGACAAGTTTCTGTTTACGCTGGCTGATTTGGTGGCGGACCAACTCCAATTAAGCGTGTTTCCCAGGGATACTTGGAAACAGGGAGAACCTCCGAATACAAATTTCGAGAGGTACTTGAAGACTGAAGTCCTGAGATCCGTTTCCAGCCGGCTTGTTTGGGGACTCGACGAGTTGGACCGCCTGTTCGCCGTCGATTATTGTGGCGATATATTCGGGTTGTTCCGCGCCTGGCATAACGAGCGGGTGCTCGATCCGCGAAGTCCTTGGGGCAGACTCACGCTGGCAATTTCATACGCCACCGAGGCCAGCCTTTTCATTGGCGACTCAAACCACTCTCCCTTTAATGTAGGCACCCGGCTGACGCTTGAAGATTTCAGCCCCGAACAGGCCGGTGAAATGAACCGTTTGTACGGAAGTCCACTCCGTGGCAGCCGGGAACTGGAGAAGCTGTATCGGCTTGTCGGCGGCCATCCATTTTTGGTTCGGCGTAGCCTGCATGAGCTCGCCTCGCGATCGCTCAACTACGACGCTTTCGAGAAGGAGGCTGATTCCGAGGATGGCATCTTTGGGGATCATCTTCGCAGAATGCCCTTGCTCCTTGCCGAGGATCCTGGTTTTCGCGAGATCGTGAGGGGGGTGTTGAACGAACAGGTTTGTCCAACCGACGAATGTTTCAGGCGCCTTCGCAGAGCCGGGCTCGTGGTGGGAACATCACGTTACGACGTCCGTCCCCGATGCGAACTTTACACAAAATATTTGCGCCGGTGTTTGGCCTGAAGTTCCAGGTTCGAACTGCTTTTTTTAGGATAATCCGTAGTCAATCTGATCTAACTTTGAGGATTCAAACTGAAGAAGGGGCGCAATCGGAACGCCGAGAAATACCGAAGTACAGCGTTCCCAGAACCCCATTTCAGGTCGGCCGGATGCCCCGAGGAGAAGTAGGGCTCCACGGAGTGTCCCCCCCACCAGTAGTTCATCCCGATTGAGAACCGCAGGTTCTATCCGATCCATGACTCCCTAATGTTGAATTAAAGAGCTGCTAAAAGGTGGATGGACAGTCTATCCCACTTGAATCATACTCCTGCGGTGCAGTAACCCTGGACGAGGGCGTCTCTTCGGTTTCGCTATTTCGGAGACAAAGACTATGAAATTGATTCCAAACATTCAACGATTGGCGCATCCATTGAAACTCGCATTGGGTGGCGCGCTGCTATTCTTGATCCAACCTGTGCAAATCCGCGGACAAGCGCCGCAAGTTATTCCCGCCAGTTGGGCCTATCCGTTAGGATCGCAGGATACGACGAAACCGGGCTTTGCGGGAAAGATCCATCAAGCCCGGCAAAACGCCGGTCTGACCGCGACCATCGCGCGGGCAAACGCGCAGCTCGCCGGTGACCTGACCGATCCTCAAACCGGAGCACCCTATGCGAACATGGTTGTGACGACGGACAATCCCGATTTCAAGAGCGGATTTTGGTTCGGTCTTGCGACCAATCCGGACGGCAGTTTTGCCGAGACGAATAGCATCAACTACAGCGTAGAAGGGAGCGGGTTTGAATCGGATCTTGGCAAGTTCACATTTGGCGATGGTTACCAGGACTACAATTTTCCGGGTTTGCCAGGCTCAACGGCCGTCGATTCGCTCATCTATGAGAACGCAGGCAATCTCGCCATTGAGGAGAACGCTTTTCTGGAGCTCCGAGCGGGCACTTATGTTTTTGGCGTGACGTGTGACGACACCTTTGAACTTGCTTTTCATCACAATGATGCGCGCGACATATTTCGCGTTCCAGTCGCGGGATTTGGTTCGAACCGAGGTACAACGGAGACTACCGTGGCCGTGCAAATTGAAGCGGATGGGCTTTACGCGGTAAGGCTGCTTCACGCACAATTTGCAAATAACCCGCCGGCGGAACTGGAGTTCTACACGGTTGATCCAAATGATCCGGAAGCGCGTACGCTAGTTGATGATCGAACCAAGGCGAATGCGGTTCGGGCCTGGCGGGCGCTTTCGACGCCAGCACGACCGTATGTTCAACGGGTCAGTCCCGTGCCCGGCGCCACCGGTGTTTTGCCTGATAGCTCGATCCAGGTGGTGCTTGCGAATTTGGGAAGCGCGACGCCGGTTTTAAAGGTCAATGGCGCCGCAGTGACAGCTTCCACTGCCACAGCAGGAGGATTGACAACGTTGTCCTACAAGCCCTCCTCTCCGTTTCCGGGAGGATCCGTGGTCTCGTTGGAGGTCGATTACGCGGGCGCAGTGGGTTCGTGGTCTTTTGTTTCAAAAACAGGTGTCAAAGCTTTGATGATTGTTGGAGGATCCGCAACCGCCTCCGACAGTTGGATGGCCTCGCGTCTGGCCAGCGTGTTTGGTCTCGATGTCGATATTAAGACCGATAGTGGCGTGACCGTTGCCGACGCCGCGGGAACCGTTCTCATCGTCAATTCCGCGACGGTGAATTCCGGAAACGTCGCCCCCAAGAACTTCGAGGAACTCGCTATTCCCATTCTCAATGGTGAACAGGCGAACATTGATGATTTTCTGCTCGGCGCCGCTGGCGGGAATCAGAACATCAGCGAAATTGAGATCATTGATGATTCCCATCCGATTGCGGCGAAATTGGCGCTTGGGATCTACACAATATTTAATTCGGGGGTCGTCAATCAGGCTCACAACGGCAGTCCCGATCAGGCGGCGGTTGTGGTCGCGGTGAACCCGGCAAATCAGGCCCCTATGATTTTCGCGGTGGAGGAGGGGACCGAGATTCAAGGTTTGGTGCATCCCGCGCGGCGCGTTCATTTGGGGCAGATAGGC
>JAQBVM010000363.1 GCA_027623095.1 Verrucomicrobiota bacterium | reverse complement strand
GATGCGGAAAACCGCACGTCCGGTGGTGTGGGAGGGACGGTGGGCGCAATCCTGCCGTCCCGACCCGATCCAAGGAAAGGTTCGTGGGGAGGGCGGCGCGATGCTCGAAGGCCAACTACACGACAGTGCCGCGGAAAAGGCTTGATCTTCGTGAAGCGAATGGTTCTGTGACAGCCATGATTCTGTGGCTCAATTCTGTTTTTCTTCGCGCTGGGCTCGGTGCACCGACGCGGGCGGCGCGGTGGAAATTCTTTCCAGCTTCCATCCCGTTCGCTGAACTTCATTGCAAAGAATTCCCTGGCCCCGCAAGCAGCGTTATCGGAAAGGGGTTCTCTTTGATCCTGGGAATGCTTTTGACATTCTCAACTGCAAATGCCGCGTCCACCGAGCCTTTGCTCGATGCGGCAGATCTTCCTGAGATTGCGCCGACTGAGCCGGATACAGCGCTCAAGACATTTCGAGTGCGGCCCGGATTTCATCTCGAAGTGGCCGCGGCCGAGCCGCTCGTGGCGGACCCGGTTGCGATGTCGTTCGACGAGAATGGGCGCCTTTTCATCGCCGAGATGATCGGCTATTCGGAACGCCAGAATGAACGCCTCGGACGAATCCGGCTGTTGGAGGACACAGACGAGGACGGGCGTTTCGACAAAAGCACTGTCTATGCGGATCAACTTCCGTGGCCGACGGGAATTATTTGTTACGGAGGCGGTGTCTTTGTGGGGGCGACACCGGATATTTTCTATTTTAAAGACAACGACGCCGATGGCGTGGCGGATGCGCGTGAAGTTGTGTTTACGGGATTTGGAGAAGGTGTCGATCGGTTGAATGTGCAGCGGCTGTTGAACAGTTTTCGGTGGGGGCTCGACAATCGAATCCACGGCGCCAGCGGCGGCAGCGGCGGTCGAATAGTGTCTCCCAAGACACCAGGGTCTCCTCCGTTGAATTTGGGAGGCCGTGACTTCTCGTTTGATCCGAAGACATTCGATATCCGAACGGAACAGGGCGGGGGACAAAATGGCATGAGCTTCGACGACGCCGGCCGCAAGTTTGTCTGCAGCAATAGCGCCCATATTCAATTGATTGTTTACGACGACCGGCTTGCCGCGCAGAGCTCGCTCCATGCAATGCCACCTCCACTTGTGAACATTCCGGAAGACGGTCCTTCCGCGGAGGTCTTTCGAATCAGTCCCGATGAACCGTGGCGAGTGATCCGGACCCAATGGCGTGTCGCCGGCCTGGTTCCCGGTCCCGTTGAGGGTGGGGGACGTCCATCGGGTTATTTCACGGCTGCGACTGGCGTTACGATCTATCGGGGAAATGCATGGCCTCGCGACTATGTGGGGGACGCGTTCATCGCCGATTGCGGAAGCAATTTGATTCATCGAAAGAAGCTCCATGCCGATGGCGTCAGCCTGGTCGCACGACGAGCCGGGGACGAACAGAAAACCGAGTTCGCGGCATCGAGCGATAACTGGTTTCGTCCGGTACAATTCGCCAACGCGCCGGATGGAACATTGTACGTTGCCGACATGTACCGTCAGACCATAGAGCATCCATGGTCCCTTCCGGAGTCGATGAAGAAACACCTGGATCTCAACAGGGGAAACGATCGCGGGCGAATCTATCGCATTGTTCCGGATGGATTCAAGCAACCGAAGCTTCCGCGATTGAAATCGGCTACCACACGTGAATTGGTTAAGGTTCTCGATCACGCGAATGGCTGGCACAGGGACACGGCGGCTCGATTGATTTACGAACGGCAGGACCGCTCCGCCGCTGGCATGCTCGAAGAAATGATCGGAGCTTCTGGCTCTGCGCTCGGCAGGCTCCACGCACTTTGCGCTCTCGATGGCCTGAACGCTTTCACCGATTCCCATGTGGAGATCGGACTTTCCGATTCCGATCCGCGCGTCCGCGCCCGATCCGTTCGATTCGCGGCGCGTTCTGTAGCAACAGGGGAGGCTTTTTCCTCGAAGTTTGGAGGCAATCTTCCGGCGCTTGCGAACGATCCGGATCCCGAAGTTCGATTCCAATTGGCGCTGGCGCTCGGGTCCGCCAGAGGTCCGGCGCGAGTCGCGGCGTTGGCGGCGATTATTCGGAGGGACGCTGCCGATCCATGGATTCGGGCCGCTGTCTTAAACGGAATAGGCGCCGAGGCGGGGTTGCTCTTTTCGGAGTTCAGTCGAGTCGCGGTAAATCCGCATTTGTTGGTGGAACAGGTTTGGGATTCCGCTGAGGGGCAGGAGTTTCTTGCCCAGCTCGCGCGAATGGTTGGAATGCAGGACCACTCTTCGAAACTCCGCGAAACGGTAAAATCGATTCGGACGATGGAGAGTCGGACCGCTCAATTTAATTTCGCAGCCGCGCTCTTGGACGGACTCAAGCGTGGGAGAAACGCCGGAGACTCCATTGCGCCCGAAATTGCAGACGACCTGAAAGTGATCGTCGGCGCCGCGACTGCGGCGGCAACCGAACGCAGCTTTCCAGATTCGATGCGGATTGCCGCGGCGCGGTTGATTGGACGAACGGAATGGGAGACCTCTCGACGGGTGCTACCTGCGCTTCTGGATGCGAATCAACCTCAACTCCTTCAGGCTGCGGTGGTCCAGGTCCTGGTGCGCTACTCGGAACCACAAGCGAGCCGAGAGCTCGTCGAAAAATGGCCGCTGCTGACCCCGCGATTGCGGGCAGGAGTTCTGGCATCGCTCTTGTCACGTTCTGAACGAATTTCGATCTTGTTTTCGGCGATTCAAGCCGACGTTGTCACTTCCTCGGAATTGAGCGCCACGCAGATTCAATTCTTGAATACGCACCGCGATGGAGAGATTCGGCGCCAAGCAGGTGCTCTCTTCGAAACAAAGAGGCCAGCCGACCGAAGCGAGGTCGTTGAGAGTTTTTCCGCGTCATTGAATCTCGCGGGCAGCTCGGAGCGCGGGAGGGTTATTTACGAGGAACGTTGCGCATCGTGCCATCGGCAGGGAAAAGAAGGGTTTGCGGTTGGACCCGATTTCTCCAGCGTGAAAGCGAACGGCAAGGAGAAACTGCTCATCAGTATTCTGGACCCCAATCGCGAGGTGCCGCCGAATTACTTGAATTACACGATTGAAACGAAAGACGGCGAAAGTCTGATGGGATTGATCGCGGCTGAAAACGACGGCAGCGTCACATTGCGTCGGGCGTTTGGAGACGAATCAGTCGTCACACGCGAGAGCATTCAACGCATCCAAACATCGAAACAATCCGTGATGCCGGAAGGTCTTGAAGCGTCCCTAACACCGCTTCAGATGTCGGACCTGCTCGAATTTATCGTTTCCGGCGCAGGGTTGCAGTGACCAAGGAATTGAGATGCTCTGAATGAGGGCAAGCCCACCCTCAGCAGGTCCGCCTGGCAGGAAGCTCCGACTCTCGCTTCTCTTGGTGGGGCGACACTCTGTGGAGCCGTGACTTCTCCTCGAGGGACGGGAGTCTTGCAAATCGGCGCTGTGGACACGTCGAATTGCTCGGATGTCTCGGTGTTTCCATTGTGCGTGCTCGTTCGGGCTATTCGCCGCGCGGTTGAGCAGGGCTCCACGGAGTGTCGCCCCACCGGATCTTAGGGGGGGTGATCAAGTCGATTCGCAACCATTTTATGGATTCGTCAAAATCTGACGGATTTTGCGCAGAATCTCGGGGTTTGGAACATCGCGCCGGTCATTGATCATCATCACGAAATTGTCAGCGATTATCTCCTCCGGATGAATGATATAGCCGGTGTTTCTACCGACTTGCTCGTGGAAATTCTCCGCATCCTTTATCTCGATCAGCCACGGTTTTCCGTCACGGATCGAGGGACGCCAGTTTCCATCGAGACGTTCAATAACCATTAGATTAAGCGTGAGATAATCAAAAAAGGTTTTGCCAGAATCTGCCTCAAACTGTGCGGTGTTTGAGAATAGGACGGGGACGACAGGATGTTCATTTTGATTGATCCGAACGTTGATGTAATGCTCGATGCCGGGTGCGTCCGGGTTTGTGATTTTCCGATCGCTTAGACGGGCCGGCAATTCAATCGGCGAACAGAGCTTAAAACCAACGGCTCCGTAAAGGGAAGTTCTCAAGCCGGGATGGTTTCGGCTAAGAATGTGAAACAGTTCGTGCGCTAGAAGATTTTCGAGTTGATCGCGCGACCCTCCGAGTTTGCGGACGGGCAGCACGATCACGTTCCGGCCCCGGCAATAGGCGGCGTCGCCTTCTTCCTTGCCGGTCGTCTTAACCAGGACGATTTCTGCTGGCAGTGGCAGGTGGAAGGGGATCAATTTTGTTCCAACCCCGCGCGCGGCTTCTAAAATTGATGTCCGCTCCGCCACGTTCCACGGACGCGCTTGAGAAGAAGCGAACGTTTGGAACTCCTCCAAACCGACCGGCTCGCGAGTCATCAAGCGCGCGGATCGATCGAAAGGACTCATCGACTCAAAGAATGCATCCACGTTGGCGAGGGCAGCGCTCGCCTGGTCGATATCCGCGAATTTCAATACTGTTCCCGGAACGAGCGGGCCATAATCGCTATCGTCAGCCACTAGATTCTCAATCGCTCGGAATGATAGCAAAAAGCCAAGCATTAGAAGAATTCGAAACCTGCAATTATCAATAAGCGAGAGCATACGTTTTCATCCACTTATGGAGAGCGCCGGCATCCGAATCGATCGAGATTGCGTTGGGTCAACTCTTCTGCAGCCATTTTCCCAGTTTTTCCGTGATGTTATGCAGTTGAAACGGTTTGGAGACATAGTCATCCATACCGGCTGCCAAGCAGGCCTCTCCATCGCCCTTCATCGCGTTCGCGGTCAATGCGACAATCGGGATCCTGTCCAGTTTCAGGTTTGTCTCCCGTTTTCTGATTTCGATTGTCGCTTTGAGACCATCCATCACCGGCATCTGGATATCCATGAAAATCAGGTCGAAATTCTGCTTTGCGGCTTCTTCAACAGCCTGCGCGCCGTTTGAGACGGCATCGACACGGTATCCTAGCCGCTCCAAGATTCGTTTGCAGACGATCTGGTTTGGCACGTTGTCCTCGGCAATAAGAATGCGCGCCGGCTTGGTTCCGGACGGCGCTTCGAGTTCTGCTGTGGCTCCCGATTGTGATTCGATCGCTGCATTACCGGGTTTAAGCGGCAGCGTGAATGAGAATGTGGAGCCCTTTCCCAACTGGCTCCTGAGGCTGATTTTGCCTCCCATCAGTTCGAGAAGCCGCTTTGAAATTGCCAGGCCAAGACCGGTTCCGCCATACCTGCGGGTTGTTGAGCTGTCTGCTTGAACGAATGTGTCAAAGACAACCGCTTGTTTCGCTTCTTCGATCCCGATGCCCGTGTCCTCCACGTCGAATTTAACAACGATCGCGCCGGAGTCCGGGGCGTCGGCGTCCGTACGCTCCAATTTAGCTCTTAATTCGATCTTTCCATGGTGCGTGAATTTGACTGAATTGCCGAGTAGGTTGATCAGCACCTGGCGCAGTCGAACAGGATCCCCCTTCACCCATGCGGGGATCGCTGGATCCAGCTTCTGGTCAAAACGGAGTCCCTTTTCCTGAATTTTGGAGCGGAGCAGGTGGGTCGTGTGGTTGAGCGTTTTCTCCAGGTTAAACGAAACGGAATCGATCTCCATCTTTCCGGCTTCTATTCGTGAAAGATCGAGAATCTCGTTGATGAGATGGATCAGTGAATTTCCGCTTTCGTGTATGATTTGTGCGAATTCGCGCTGATCGCTTGTAAGCGGCGTGTCCAGCAAAAGGTTGGTCATTCCGATGACGCCGTTCATCGGAGTCCGAATCTCGTGGCTGACGTTGGCCAAGAATTCGCTCTTCGCGCAGCTTGCTGCTTCCGCGGCGTCCCGGGCGACAACCAACTCCATCGTTTGCACGCGCACCTCGTTCTCAAGGTTCTCGTTGAGATACTGCACCACGCTGTGAAGGCGGACGAACTTGTTTGCCAACATTAGCGCGAGAAACAGGACGAGTGGGAAAAACAGGTAAAAGGTAAGAATTGGCAGAGCGTGGAGATCCCAAATGTGAAGAATATCTATCAAAACCCCGAAAAGGAAACAGGCCAGGCCGCTCAGCATGTACAATGCATCCCGGTCGCCCTCCCGAGCCGATCGGATCATTGTGTGGACGCCCGAGACCGTCAGAATCACCCAGGTGAAAACGATACACGTCTTGAAAAGAAGGAACCAGATTGTCGGTGTCGGCGAGTGTTCAAAAGTGAATTTCTCGTCGGTTCAAAAGTGAACAAAAAATCAAAGTGAGAA
>JAQBVM010000362.1 GCA_027623095.1 Verrucomicrobiota bacterium | reverse complement strand
GAAGAAGCGGTTCGGGCGTGTCCTCATTCGGAGATGCACCCGCGCCCCGGACTTTCATCCGGGGCGACCGCGGCCCAGCCAGATGACTAAGTCGCATAAGGTTATGGCTCGATTTCCGCGAACTTGGCGATTCTATAATTCTGCGACTGCATGATTTCCTATAAAAAGAGACCAATTCGCCAACAACGACGGGGCAGCGCGAATCCACGCGGTTTCGGCCAGCACTGGGGGTTCGCGGAACGATGTTCACAAAATTAGGGGTTCGGTTAAGTCCATGGGTTTGCCCACCCCATGATGCTCGATTTTTGACTTGGCTGTTTCATCGAGAAAGTAAAACCGCAGGGAATCTTCGCATTCCTTGATTTCCTTGAGCAACCGATGCCGGAGTTGCACCCATTCCTTTTGGCCCACCTGGCACTCGAATACCGATTTCTGAACGCGCACTCCATAATCTTCGCAGGCCTGAGCTACACGGCGTAATCGGCGCGCGCCAGCTTTCTCCACAGTGGAGACGTCATAGGTCACCAAAATCAACATAGGCAATTTGAGATTTGAGATTCGAAGGCGAACGCAGTTCGACTTCGACAATGTCGCATTTCCCCGAAAGCCCCAATTGTTCCGACCAAACAGGCAGCGCCCGCAGGATGACGATTTGAGATTTCAAATTTGAGATTTGAGATTCGTAACCTGGCAGATCCGCGTGCTCATGGACAATGTCGCCCCGGTTGGTGTGTTCGTTGGCCGAGCGCCAGCCCTCGACGATCTTCAACGCCGCCCGCCGCGAGCAATAGAGGTAGTCGTTCAGGAGCGAGAGCGGAACCGGGTACGGGGGACTCGCGATTTGCGGTATTAAAGTTTGGATCGAGTTCACGTGTTTGAAGCGGACGGCAAAAGAGCGCGGAACCCGGCTTCCGTAAAATGACGATCCGTCGTCAGCGCGTCCTTGATTTTCAATTCCCGCATTAGGACGAAACTCGTGCAGTCGGTGAAGGAATAGGAGTGATCTGAATGCTTGCGAAAAAAGGCCTTTGCCTGCTCAAACCGGGCCAAACCGATCCACTCAATCCGAATGCCAGCCGTTTGGTCAATCAGGTCGATCAATCGCCGCGCAATCGGACTTCCCCCTCGGGCGTTCGCGAGGTTTACGGCTTCCGCGATCACATAGTCACTGACAACCAAGCGCCGGCGTGCGCGCACGAGCCCGAGGACAATCTCGCCGGCCTTTATATGAAATGCGTCCCTTCGATCCACGAATGCGTAAAGGGCTGAAGTGTCGGCAAAGACGTCACCGCTGGCCATACAAGATGCGGTCGATGTCCTCGTTGGTGAGTTTGCCGCCGGGTCCGTCCAAGGCAAACGTATTGAGATGCAGCAACGGATCATCCGGCGGCAAGGAGGAACGGCGGCCCTTTGGAGCGGGGACAAGCTGCGCCACCGGCTTGCCGGCACGGGCGATTAGGATGCGCTCACCCCTCTCAACACGGGCAACCAGCTCCGAAAGATTCGTTTTTGCCGCATGAATATTGACTGTCATGGCCACACGTTAGCTAACCTACATTGACTAATCAAGCATTCCAGAATGCGGTTGGCACTTTGAGGTTTTGGAGATCCCTCACAACAGTTCTAACCCTTCCTGGCCAGCCTTCAACAAAGGAAGGACGCCAGCCATGTAGCCGAGGAACGCGTCATAGTTCAGATTCCAGCGGAATACTCCTGGGAGTCCGCGCAGTTCCGGCAAGGCGAACTCCCTTTCCTTGCCGATCCACAACTGAACGCTCCCAGGCATGACCTCCCGCGAATTCGGCCACTGGCTCCGGTCGGGATTCTCCAGTCGCTGAATCAGTTCCTTTTCGACCACAACGGTGTACGTCGCCGCGTCAATGATCCGGCAAAGCTTGGCGACCTGCGGATAATCCGCGTCTTTCTCGGCCTGGAAAATCTCCTCCATGCGCGATGCCTTCTCGCCGTGGTCTTGCAGGATTTCACGTTGGAGCGCATCCGTGCAATCATCCGGGCCGGGCTGACGATTCTTGCCCGCGCACTCGGCAAATACTTGTTCCAGGATGCGCCGCGAGAGTTTCGCCTGTGGATGGAGCGAGAACCCATTTTCGGCATCGTGCCGGAAATCCCAGACTTCCGCGTCGTCGAATTCGCCCGAACGACTGGCGCGACCAGCAATTTGCAGCAGGTTCACCAATCCCCAGCTTTCGCGAAACGCAGTGCGGAACGAAAAGTCCACACCCGCTTCCACGCAACTTGTCGCCACCAGCGTCCAATCTGTTTCCTTCGCGATGCCCGGCAAACTCGGCCTGCGCGTAAAGCCGGTAGCACACGTTGACCAGCACGACGGTGTAAAACTGGAAGGACGCGCCCTTGTTCATCGCGTCGCTGGCCCGGAGCGGCCCGCCGTAATTCGTGGTGTAACGATGGAATTGCACCGGCGCGCAAATCTCGACCCTGGTGGGCCGCACGTTCACCGATTTCCAGCGCAGGACGGATTCAAAGATGCCTTTCACGGCGCTGAACGTCGGCGCGACGTAGGAGACGGGCGATGAGCCGGTGTCAGGCCGCGTCCAGAGCGCGGTCGGGCCGGAGATTTCGAGTTGGATGGGATACGGTTTCATGCGATTTCAAATTGAATCATTGAACGGACACTCCAAGCAAGTCGGCGCTGAGCGTGATGACGGGGTAGCTCACGCGTTCGACGTGAAATTCCGGCCGGGTGAAGCCGGCGAATGGGCCTTTGACGCGGAGGCAAACGGGATTGGATCGTTCTGGTTTCATGGCTGATTGGGTGAGTCGGAGGTGGCGGCAACGAAGCGTTGCTGCCAGATGCGGAGGAGCGGTTGCCAATCAAGCTGGTCTGCTGCCTCGAGAGCGCGGAAATAGAGTTCACGTTCCGCTTCCGATTCCGGGGCGAGGGTGACGCGGGTGAGGTCGAGGCGGCGCAGGAGTTCCAGCAGCAACAGCCGGATGGTGCGGCCGTTGAAATCCGGGAATGGATGGATGCTCAAAAACGGCCTTCCGCAAAGGCGAGCAACTCCAGGGTGAGGTTGCCGACTCGGACCGCGATGGTTTGCCAGCAGTCCGCCCAGTCGGGCAGCAAATCACCGGAGATGCGCCGATGGAATTCGGCGGCCATTTGGCAAACTCCAGTTGGTAGGACGCGGTTTCCACGCGCAGGGCGCGTTCGGCCAGCAACGGCGCTAACTCAGAATGGGCAAGGACGCCGCGAGTGGTTTCGATGAAGCGGGTGGCGCGATCTGGTCGAGTTTCTCCTGCAGGCGGCGAATTTCCACCGGCTCCCGCTCGAAGGCCATGCTCTGGGCCACATCCTGGGGAATGGCCTGCCAGCGGTGGCGGAGTTTCTCCGCCGCCGGGAGTCGGCGCCACTGGTGGATGCTTTGGATCCAGTTCATCGGGCATAGATTACCTCCGGGGTGCTGTTTTTCAAGCGTTCAGATGGCGGGCGATGGTGCGTGTGGTTACACCAAAAATGGGAGGGTGAGGCTCCCGCCGAACCCTGGAATCGACGCAAGAATGGGTTCGACGGGAGTCTCACCCTCCCCGAGCAAAAGGCGGAGCGTGCCTGAATAACTGTTTCTTCATAGGAAGTTGTGTCCTCAATGGCCCAGGGGATTCCCGGTTCGGACGAGTCCTCGAAATTCTTCAATCTTCCATTCACGGCCGTTGTTGGTAACGTTCGTAGCAGTGAACCGGATGCGTTATGCCACAATTAGTCGTGAGAAACATCGAAGAAAAGGTCGTAAAGAAGCTCAAACAACGAGCGGGGGCGCATGGGGTGTCAATGGAAGAGGAACACCGCCGAATCTTGCGCGAAGCGCTGACAGGACCGGTGAGGAAAAAGCGTTCGATCAAAGAGTATTTGCTGGCGATGCCCAACGTGGGTGAAGACAAAGATTTCGAACGGGGACCGCAACTCGATCGGCCCGTGGAGTTCTGAGCGGATTTCTGCTCGACTCAAATGTTTAAAGTGAACTCCGCAAAGAGAGCCGGTGTGATGCCGGTGTGCGCGAATGGATTGAAAACACCGCCGCTGAGGAGCTTTTCGTCAGCGTCATGGCGCTGGGAGAAATCCGTCGCGGCATCGAGCGGATTCGATTCCGCGACCCCAGGCAAACACGGACCCTTGAGCATTGGCTGTTTGGACTCAGAACTGAGTTCGCTGACCGCATCCTGCCCGTGGGAGAACAGGTGGCTGACCACCGGGGCCGGCTCGGCTTGACGCAACCCGTTCCACTCATCGACGGCTTGCTGGCGGCAACGGCACTCGCGCATAATTTGACTGTGGTAAGCCGCGACAAAGGCGGTTTTAGAAACACGGGCGTACGATTTCTCAATCCTTTCTCAGAACGCAAACCGTCAAGATTAATGGCTGAAGTATTTTTGTGAGCGCCTCGGAAAATCAGCAAATGGTCCTGGGTGTGCTCGGACCGAGCCAGGACCTCACTGTCTCCGCGCAATCGGTGTGGCGCGCTCCCCTCACCCTGGCCCTCTCCCCAGGGAGAGGGAACGGCGTTTGCTGTCAGTGGCAAACCCAGATCGTTGTATCTGTTTCCATCGCGGGCAACGATTCTCCCTCTCCTTGGGGAGAGAATAGCCCGAAAAGATTCCCGCACTGAACCCCTGAACGATTAACGGTGGGGCGACACTCCGTGAAGCCCTGACCTTCCCTTGCGCTTGAATCCAATCAGGGCTCGACAGAGTCTCCCCCACCGAGGTTCATGGGGAGGGCCGGGGTGAGGGGAAACTATCGCAGACGAATACTCTGCCAATGTTTGAATAGCCAGAGACTGACATTACCGGCTTATCTCGACCGCCCCCGTCCATAGAGAGCGGTGGCTTCGCCTCGCGACGTGACTTCCAGCTTGCCGTAAATCCGGCTGAGATAGGTGCGCACCGTGCCGGTTGCGATCGATAGGCTTGTCGCGATTTCCTTGTAGGTCTTGCCTTTCGCCAGTAGCTCGAGCGTCCGCATTTCCTGGGCGCTGAGTTTCGCGAGCGGATTTGGCGTTGCTGCGATCTCCGCGAAGTAAGCGCAGATTTTCCGGGCGGCCACAGGAGACATCGCACTTCGGCCAGCATGAACATCCTCGATTGCCTCCAAGACTTTCGCGGGGGAATCGGATTTCAATAGGTAACCCAATGCTCCGGCTTTCAATGATTCGAATAGCAGTTCGGCATAGAACTCCCGCTCGCTTTGCTTATCCTCGACGATGCTGACTCGAATCTTTTTCATTGGAATTCTCATCGGTGAGTTGGCTCAACGGGACGTGCAACACCACCCTGGTGCCGCCGGCCCCTGATTCAATAGCGAATTGGCCTCGCAACCGTCGGGCTCGCCGGCCCATGCTTCCGAGGCCGTTTCCCGCTCCGGACGCGCGAGTCGGGTTGAAACCGCAGCCATCGTCGGCAATCACCAGCGTTAGGACATCGCCGGCCATTCCGTCGGCACGTCCCACTCTTGCTGGAACGGCGTCTGATCGAACAGCCAGTTCGCGAAACGATGGAGATAAGTGGCAAACCGTTCCAGCGAATCATTGCTTGGTTGAAGCAGCCAGACGACCTGATCCAGCGCAAACAGGCATTCGCGCAACTGCCCGCTCAGTTTGCCGGGCTGAACCGTCCCTGGAATGCCATCGAGGAGATCACCCTGGGGGACCAAGCTTGAGAGATTGGCGCCAAGTTCGTCATGCAGATCGTCCGCAATCCGCGTGCGCTGCTCGGCAATGGCCAGACGTTGCTCCAGTTCTTTGCGGCGCTTCAGCCTCTCGAATCTCCACCAGGCACCGGCGAAAACAACGCCGATGAATGCTGAGCCGGACAATGGGCCGAACCAAACCGTCTGCCAATAATAAGGAGCAAGATAGATGGCCAGGGACGCGCCGCGCTCGTTCCAAACCCCGTGATTGTTGCTGGCCTGAACGGCGAATCGGTAGCGACCAGGACGAAGATTCGTGTAGTGCGCTTCGCGTGGCTGCCCTCCCGCGGTTTCGCGCCACTCGGAATCGAAGCCTTCCAGCCGGTATTTGAAACGCATCTTTTCCGGCGCCGTCAAGCTGGTGGCGGTGAAATGAAAGTCGAGCACTTGCGCGCTGCCCGCAGGCAAGCGGAGTTCCACCTTGGTCTGTGGAAACGACGAATGACTCGATCGTTCCCTTGTAGTCGAAGCAGGGTTGCCACTATCAAAAATGATTTCGTCGTTCGCGCGAACAAGCTCGATCAGCACGTCCGGCGGCCGGGGGGCGCATCTCCGAATGAGGTCGGTTGTCGGAGATCATGGTGGGGCGACAGTCCCTGGAGCCCTAATTTT